>JAEOTJ010000394.1 GCA_016839905.1 Promethearchaeota archaeon
CTCTAATATTTCCTAATGTTTCCTCTCCAAACATTTTTAAAGCTCCAATAAATCCCGAAAGATAATCTGTTCTTATTTGTTTATTTCTTACTAAATCTACCAAGAACCTACCATTGCTGTCACTGATGATTAATGCATGGACTAGTAATTTACCTGACATATTACTGTACTTTTAATAAAAATTCTAATTATTATTTAAACCATATAATATATGAAAATTATAATATAAATTAATTAAAAAAGAATTACTTAATTTTTCCTTATTAATCAATTCTTATTTTCTCTTAGTTGGAAATGAGTCCATTATGTTTTTAAAGCGATCTTTAATAATCTTTTTGTAAAATGGTGTTGTTTCCATTAAGATATAGAATTTTTCCTCTTTTATTCCTTCTAATATCACATCGGCGACCTCTTCTGCAGTATATCCTCCATTGACTAATGCGAAAATGAAATCTTTGATTTTTTCATGTTCTGGATTTTTGATTATCTCTGAAGGATTATTACATAATTCAGCAGGACGATTTCTTTCAGCATCAATAATCTTTGTTTTTGTGAATCCGGGACAAGCAACTCCGACCTTAATTTTAGTAGGCAATGACTTGAGTTCTTTTTGTAATGTTTCGGATAAGGCTACTACACTATGTTTAGTAGTAGCGTAAATTCCTAACCCGATCTCACCAGAGCATAACCCTGCCAAAGATGAGATGTTGATAATGTGGCATTCATTATCCTGTTCAATCATTATGGGGATAAAATATTTTATCCCATGGATTATTCCCCATAAATTTACTCCAATCATCCATTTCCAATCTGCGAGAGTATGTTCCCAAAGGGGTGCTCCAACAACAACGCCCGCATTATTAAAAAGTAAATGTACTTCTCCGTATTTTTCAATCGTTTTCTTAGCTAAAGCTTCAACATCTTTTGCCTTCGATACATCTGTCAAAACGGTTATCACATCACCATCCCTTCCTTTTAACTCCTTTTCTACATTTTTTAAGGCCTCCGCATTAATATCAGCTAACACCAATTTTATGCCTTCTTGAACACATCTCTCTGCGATTGCTTTACCAATTCCGTCTGCTGCGCCCGTGATAACGGCGACTTTATCTTTAAACTCCTTCATAAAATTCAAATTTTCTATATATTCGTCCTACTTTTTAGGATGCCCTTTAGGGCATATTTTTAAGCAGACAGAACAATAATTATTATTTAACAAGCTTTCCATGCATTTTGGGCGATCAATATGAGTAAAAATTCCAGAATCTTTTACTTTTTCAATCGGTTTTTCGAAAGTTGCACCACCTTTACAATTTTTAATACATGCACCACAATTTCTGCAAAATTCTTCCAATTTGCTAAAATCTCTTTTGGTCTTTTTAGGAATGTCTGCATCTGTGGTGATAATTCCCCATCTTTGGCGCAGTCCAAATTCTGGTGTCATGGCAATCCCAATTTGCCCCTTTATTGCTAAATCTGCCGCAACCGCATAATATGGATATAACATTTTTCCCCCAAAAGGATGATGGGCCTCACTTTTATATCCTTCTTCTTTTAAATAATTTGTCAATTGGAGGACTATTTCGCCTAATTCTGTATATATTTTAAATGCTTCTATGGCACAATAAACACTTGGAGCCTTCTTTATTTCTTCCCAGTTCATTTCCATACCAAGAACTATGGCATTTTTACCATAAATTTTTAGGTTTTTGAAGATATAATTTTCATTAACTGGAGTATAACCAATAAGGTCAACCCCCAGTTCTTTTGCCTTTTTTCCAAAATCATCCCAGAATTCAGGTGAGGTTTCAGTTTTATGATTGTTTTCATTTCCAAAATGTGAGTTCATCGCAATTTGCATTCCACTGAAAGTCTTCTTTACATTTTTACTTAATTCTTTCATTGCTTCAGGATTTAAGTCTTTATCTGCGTACGATCTCATTTTAAAAAGTTTCATAGGTGCTTTAAAAACTAAACCTTCATTTTTACCAACATAAGTCGGATTTATTTCTTGTTTGGACAAGTTCTAATCACTTTTAATTAATAATAAAAATTTTTATTGATACAATGTTTAAGGTTTTATTTAAAAATAATATTGTTAATTCTTTTGATTTAATAATTGAAACATAGATAATTGAAAATATTAATATAATAAGTGTACAATTAATAGAGTATATCTGAAAAATTAATTATGTTCTATATCAAATGCCCTTAAGATCCAAGCATATAAAATTTAATGAGAGTAAGAGGAGACATGCTCTTGTAATCACTAACCACGGCTGTCATGCTCCAATTATTAATATTACAACAGACACAGCAGGACAAAATATATATGTCAATAATTTTACTAAGGCTCTCCTAAGATTAGATTATAAAATCACTATATTAAACAGAGGAGGATTTGAACATCCCGCAACAGGAGAATTACATAAAGGTATTGTTTATTATGATGATATATGGGGTGATAAAGGAATTTATTGCAGAATAATTTACCTTGAAGATGATATAGATGAATTTACTTGTAAGGAAGAGCTTGAAGAGGGTAACTTATTTAAAGAAAAAGAATTCTTTTTTAGAATCGCAGAAAAAATAGAATTTGGTTTAAAAAAAATTGATTTGATTAACTCTCATTACTGGGATGGAGGCATTTTAGGCATAATAATACAAGAAGAATTAAAAAAAAGATATAATATAACTATTCCACATATATGGACTCCACATTCTCTAGGGATATTAAAAAGGAAGAATTATGAAGGGGCACCAAAAAATGAAATAAAATTATTTAAATTTCCAGATAGAATTAAATATGAAGAGAGAGTGCTCTCAAATGTTGATGGTGTTGTTTATACATCCAATAAAATAGCTGAAACCTTATCTGAGTATTCTGCAAGTGTGAAAAACCTTTTTAGATTCCCGCCTGGAATAGATAATAACGTGTTTAAACCTAGAAAAGTTGAAGAATGCAAGAAAGGATTAAATGTTATTAAAAAGAGATTGGGATTAGATATTAAAGATGTAATAGAGTTAATAAAAAAAAATGTAGTATTTCTGGAGGCTAGTAGGACAGATACGACAAAACAAAAGGATCTTATTTTAAAATCATTTTCTATGATTAAAAATAAGAAAAATGCATTAATGATAATTAATGTGAATAATAAATCTCCACTATATAATTCTATCCTTGAAATCTATAAAGAACTTAAAAATAAAAATATAGTTTTAATTGATGAAATTATTCCAGATGAAGAAATGTCTCAACTTTTTTCTTTAGCTGATGTTTATATAACTGCCTCCTTAATGGAAGGATGGGGGATAGCTATACAAGAAGCAGCAGCATCGAATTGTGCGATAATATCTTCGGAATTTGTGCCATTTGTAAAAGAAGTATTGAAAGATAAAGCTTTCATTGTTGTGGGCAATGAACCAATCTTTTATGCCGAAAAGATGGACATTATGATTGAAAACGACAATTTAAGAAAGAAATTAGCTAAAGAAATTTATGAAATCGTAAAAGATCAATATTCTTGGTCGGGATTAGCCCAGAACTTAATTACAGAACTTAAAAATTGTAGTTTAATATGATTTTTAATAAAGTA
>JAEOTJ010000395.1 GCA_016839905.1 Promethearchaeota archaeon
CAATAGGAGATTTTCTATTAGATTCTATACAATTAAATTTTTTTCCAATAAATTGATACTGATATTCTCCCTCAATTTTTAATTCCTTAATTTCTCCAAATATTAATCCACACGCTTCATTAGGTAGTGCATTTTTTACACATAATTTCAACTGATTAATAAGATTTTCATTTAAAATTATTCTAATATCTCTTTCAAATTTCATGTTAAATACAATATTATTTTTTTTTAATAAATGTTACGGCTGCATTTAAAGCTGCTAATCGAGCCTTTGGAAGAGAGTCTCCTAATCCTATTATAATTACATCATTTTTTTCCAGATTCAAATTATTGGTATTAAGTTGTGATTTAAAATAATTTAGAATTTTCTCATCTGCTTTTGTTATTTGAATTCCATTATCTGAGGATGATTGATCAGGAAAGGTTAAGTCATTACCATCAAAAATAAGGCAAGTTGCACCAATCCCTCCCATTTTAATAGCCGCATCCCTTTGTTCTATTCCATTAGATAATTTATATGCTACGTTTTTTATTAGGCAATAGAAAGGGATCATTCTATGAGATTCAATAATTAAATCTTCTAAAATTGATAAATCTCCTACTTCAATAAAAGGAATTTTCTTTTTAATTTTATTTAAAAAATATAATCCTTTTTCAGTTAAAACATGTCCTTTTCTTTTGTTGTCTTTATTAACAGTTCTAATAAAGTTGGATTTTTCATTTAATTTTGTTATTAGAGATCTCGCAGTGCCAGAACCTATATTTAAGTCCTCCTTTAAGCGATACCTACCAATACCTCCTTGATTCTCTTCGAAAATAAATAAAGCTAAGATTATATGTACGTAATCAAATGATGGTTTAATAGTAGAAGATTCAAATAAATGGTTTAATTCATCTAACATGTTTTCAAATTATATTAAGGATTTTACCTAAAAAAAGACTGATATTTTATAAATATGGCAAAAAAATAAAAATTATAAATATATTAACTATTATTTATATGTGGAATTAAATATAGCAATTAGAGAAATGGCGAATAATAGATGACTGATAAAAATGATAAATCAGATATACATGGATTAGTAATGTTTGATGAGGATCCAAGTTCAAATCCTAATAATAATGATGAAAATAGGGATATTAAGAGTATAGACCAAAAAGATAAAATAAAGCTAATTTCTGAATTGGTACCTTTTGGGGCAACTTATCGCTATTCTATATTAATAGTAAATCAAAGTGCAGCACCAATTACCGAAGTCAAAATAAGAATTCTTTACCCAGATTTTTTAGATTTAATTAGATATTCTCCCCCCGACATAGTAGTGGATAGTCAAACTACTGGAAATAGGGGTGAACTGCTATTAAAAATAAGTTATCATAAACTGAGTGAAAACTCTCAAAAACAATATAACTTCTATTTCATACCCTCATCAAACAAGAATGTTGGAGTACTATCAACAGATATTACATTTGTAAATAATCAAGATTTTGTTAGAGTCCTTAATTCAGACCCAGTTGAAATAAAAATAGAGGAAGTATCTATAATACAAAAATTAATTCCTGGAGAAGAAATTCAAAAATTTTTAGGAAAACCTGGAATTAAAAAAGCTGTAAAAAGTATAGGAATAGGAAATGACATACACTCTAATATTAACATTTATTTTATCTATATTGATCAAATCATACGAATGAATGATTTTCAATTTATTGCAAAAAACGAGGAAAAAAAAATTGTATGGTTTTTTGGTACAGAAGTCAATTCTAATGAAGATGTTTTAATAATTGGCCAAATTACATCTAGAAAAATAGAATTTTTAGCGGCTTCAAATAACCATCCAATATTGATTTCTATTCTTTCACGTATTTCTGGTGATTTTCAGAAACGACTTTTAAGTTCAATAAATTTAAATATCGAAGAAATATATGACTTAACATGTAAGCACTGCGGTAATATTCTTCCTTTTTTTCCCGCAAAAGGGGAAACTATTAAATGTAATAAATGTCAGAAAGGACAGCAAGTTTGGTAATTCTACTCTTTATTAAATTAAAAAAAACTAAAATGTATTTTTAATTAATAAGTACATTATAAACAATAAATGAAATAATCAATTTATAATGAATTTTAAGATACTTTTAATAAAAAAGAGAAGAAATACATTAATCGGTTTATTAATGCTACTTTCTTTCTTCATTCTTTTACCTTATTTTATCAAAGTAATCAGTTGGCAAATGGCACCTTATACTGATAATGAAGTTATCATTACAACGGTATCATATACTAGTGAAAGTTTATCAGATGATAGCTCTTGTTTAATTATAGGAAATCTTTTTCAACCTGCGCCTAAACACTCTGATATTAAATATCCCGCAATAATCGCATGTCATGATTTTTTATGGGGAATAGGTAAAGAATCGATGAATCGTTGGTGTGTCGAAATAGCAAGAAGAAAATTCGTAGTACTGGC
>JAEOTJ010000396.1 GCA_016839905.1 Promethearchaeota archaeon
ATAAAATTACTATTAATCGCTTCTAACAATTCCTTAAATGACGTTATTTTTTCATCAAAAATAAGCTTTTTAATAACGTACAGAGAATCAGATAGATTAGCAATACTATTAATAAATGAAATTCCAGAGAGATCATATTTCGCACCCCCTTTTGTTACATCTCTTTTATTTTCCAAACATCCTTCCATAAACGCTGAAATATAGGGTGCGGGTAAATGTTCCGCATATATTTGATCGCGAATATTTGAGACATTTACAATTAGTTGTATTTGCCTTTCTGCTTGAATTTGAAACGCATCTAAAAATTCTTCAAATGAAGTAAATTTATCAGGATCCCCCGTTTTTAACCCAAGATTTTTTATTGGGCCCATTAAAGTATTAGAATCGCCATTTCGCAATGTAATATCAAGTAATCGGCAAAGGAGCAAAGCATTGGCGCTCATAGCACCGGTTTTTCCGGGACATGTCATTTCGACACAGCCCATAATAGCATAATTATGAGAATCTTCTTCTGAAAAACCCCTTCTTCTCATTGCTTCTATATTTATATCGTCATTGAAGATTGAGATATTTGAACTTCCAGTATAAAGGATCTCTGTTAATTTTAATAATAAATCATTAGGTGTATTTTCATGAATTCTTACAGAGACATTTGTAACTGCTCTTGAATTTCCAGCGGCTTCGATAAATAAATAAGTTAAATCATTTGTACCATCGCTTCCATCAGGTTTTAATCCACCAATAGTGACTGGTGTGGATCCCAGATACCGATGATAAAAATTACTTAACAAATTCGTCTCAGGACGGATATTTTGAGACATCAATTTGAGTAATAACTCTTCCAATAGTTCTCTTGCTTCATTTTGGGTAATTGTGCCTGTTTGAATATCCTTCTTATAATAGGGATAAAATAATTGGTCCATTCTGCCAAGGCAATGGAGATTAATGGGATGAGCAATTTCAACGGCAGTTTTTACAGTCCATACTGATTGTACTGCTTGATAAAAACTCTCTGCAGGATTGAGAGGAACTTTTCTACAGATTTCCATTAATAATTTTAACTTTTCTTTATTTGTGGGATCTGTTTCAGAATTATATTTTGCTTCAACAGCTTCAGCTAATCTTTTTGAGAAAATAATAATCCCATCAACAGCAATTCGTATAGAGTCAAAAAAGGATTTTACTTCCTTGGAAAAAGATTCCATATTGCCAAATTTAGACTCAATTTCATCTTTTATTCCCAACAATCCTTTTTTTAATATCTTTTCATAATCTAAAATTAAATGACCTTGAATACAAGCAATTGTGGAGCATATCGAGGTCAATATCGTCTGTCGTGATGTATTTGAGGGAAATGCTCGTGTAAAATCCAACATTTCTCCTGCGATAAAACCAGATTTAGGTATTGTATCTTCGAGGATATCCACGATGGTCTTACCGTTCCATTTTGGAAATAATTTTTTTAATAATAGAGTTCTATCTTTTTTATTGATAGTGAAAGGATTAACCTTTCGTTTATCCATTGTTTTTACCCCTAAGTTCAAGGGTTGGGTCCCTGAAGATTTTAGAATCTTATTATTTTGAAAAAAATTTCGTAATTGATGTTGCTTAATTAGAAATGAAAAAGATTTTAACATGGTTTTAATTCGAAAAAGAAACATTGTACTCCATTTTAGTTCAGTTTGGAAAACCTTATTGAAAATTCCCTTTTCAATATCAATAGGGACGCCCAAAAAGAATTCTGTCCATTGTCCTATGATTTTACTATCCGGATCAATATAAAGGGCCATATTTTCATATACATGTTTCATAGAAAGAGCAACTCGAACATTCAGAGGAAGACCATCATTTTCAGTCTCAATCCATTTTTCTGTATAATATTTTGCCCTCTGAATTGAAATTTTAGGAATTTCTGTCTGGTATCTTTCCCTTATCCTTTGAATTCGTCCGTTTGTTGAATTTATACCAACCACTTATTAAATTAAATAATATTAAATTTAAATATTTGTAAAATCGCTCTTTGCAATTATATCATCTTACATTTCCTTACCTAATATACATTCTTCATGCTTGACATTCTTTCCCCTTGATTTTGAAGAATAATCGTATTAAATTAGGTAATGAGATATTATATAAATTATTTTCAAGAAAATTTATGACCATTCTGCGCAAAAATAATAAGAATTAACATAAAGAAAAAATTAATAGTAATTAAGATGAGCTTGGGATATTTTGGTTTAGTGTTACATGGTCATATGCCATGGTGTAAAAAATCGGGAACATGGCCTGCCGGTGAGGAATGGC
>JAEOTJ010000397.1 GCA_016839905.1 Promethearchaeota archaeon
TAAATTCTGGACTAAGAGAATTATTTCTTTGCCGTAATATCTCGAGTATTAAATTAAAGTACATTTTAAATTCATAATATACCAATGGAGCATTAGGATCGTCTTGTGAATTATTTTTATAAATTATCTTTTCTACTGGAAAATCTTTTAATTCTTCAGATTTTTTAAGTTGTTCTTCAAGAATTTTTATATAATAGTAAATTTGCTCTGGACATGACTGAAGAATTTTAAGAATTTCGCCCCAATCCATATTTTCAATATAATTCTTAATTCCTGTTTCTGCTAATCTCTTAATGTCTAAATATCTCATTTAAGATAAACCTAAGTTCAATTTTAAATTAATATCAATTTTTTATTAAACCTTCTTACTTTTTTTCCTCTTTCAGCAACTCCTACATTTCTACTGAGGATTCATCAAAATTATTTATATCGAAAAATACCTTGTCCACAAAGTCTTATTAAACTCAATTTGAATTGATTAAAAAAAATTCCATATTTATCCCAATAAACTTTTTTTGATGAATCTCCAAAAAATTGTTCATTATAGATAATCAAATTTATCTTTTACCTCTTTTTCAATCAAAGAAGGATCTTTTACATATTTACCGTCTATGAAATCTAGCTCTATAACAACAAGACTTTTCGACTCTAATTTTTCCCTTTTTCTTTTATCTTCTTCTCGAATATTTTCAGGATCGTGAGGAGGACCATCAACGAAGATGTATTTATTCGGAGTGTAAAAGAAATCCGCCTTTGTTATGGGCTCACCCTCAATGAAGCAGGTTTCTTGGGCTTCATCCGGTAAGGGAAGTTTCAGCTTTACAATGGCATCTAAGACATCTTTTTCTAGCTTGGAGTCGCATTTCTCTTTTAAACGTGTTAAATGTTCAGACGAGCTTTCATCTTTCTTTTCCTCGATGGAGCATAATACCGCATTATCTATTTTTTTCATTAACGGAATTATCAATTTCCTTCTCAAAAATTTATGCTCAAATTGATTTCGAAACCTTAACAAGCAATTATAGCAAGCCGTAATGCAAGCATCCATTGTCTCGTCATAAGGTTCTATCGATTTTATATGCAAGATTAATAACATGTTCTCAATAAATTTCTCAAATTGAGTGGTTGAGGTGTTTAATAACGATTTCAATACTCCCGTGCCCCCTTCTTCGGTTTCAAAAATGACAATTGAGTGTTCTTTTTTTCCAGGTATCGGATTAATAAAGCCATTTATATCGGATTCATCCAAATTATATGTTAGCATGATGCTTTGGAGAATCGTTTCTTTCAATGTAGTATAATAGGAAACTGCATCAACATCTTCAACCAATAAGAATTTAAATGACACCACGTCTTGGTTGCCCTCAATAAAAAGCCATAAGTCTTCATAAATATTTATTTGGGCGCCCGCTTTTTTCGGACAATTTTCATAATGGTCGGCTACAGCAGACTGGTACAACCATTTATTACACATGCTGCAATAATTAAAAGATTGTAGAGATTTTTCATTAGTGGTCCTCGATTTAACGATTATACCTCTATTTACGATAAAGATCTTACCATTATGCTCATAAGTCATGACGCCATTAATTTCATCGCCATTCTTTATTTCATATTTATTGATATTTGAACTATTGTGTTTATAATTCATTACAATATCATATCCCCTGATTTTTCTATTCTCTTCATCGCAAGTAATTCTCGAACCGCTTCTAGAATACATGTGAGGAAAATGAATGGCATCTTTAAAGCCGTTTGTCTGCATTTTTTCCTCACAATTCGGGCATTTCACTAAAGATCCTGGAGTTAATTTTTTATCCTTGTCTTTCACTAAAATTTCATTACAAGATTCGCAAATATACACGCTATCAACATCAATCTCTCCCTTATCAGATTTAATCATGGCTTTATTTATGCTATATTTATTTCCTAGGAAATATACTTGATTATGAGGGGCAAATTCACGGATTGCTATGACTGATTTCCTCCAATTATCATGATAATATGAATTATAGGTGTCGTACATTGTTAAGAGAGTAGTGGCGCTCGGAAATGCATAATTAGGCAAGAAGCCAAAATTTTTAAGGAAACTAAAAGTATCAAAAGGGCGCGTGCCTTCACGCATATCATTTAATCTCCTTGATAATACCCTAAATTCTCGATCTTCTCTTTTATCGAGCCCTTCTTGGAGGTTTTTTTCCGAGAGAAACCTTATTTCTTTTGACAGTGTCTTGTAAGAGTCTCGAAAATTATCTAAAACTTCTGTTAAATCGGATTCAAATTGGTCTATTTTTACGCTAATGAAAGTGTCGTTTAGCCATTTAAAATTGGATATTTCGTTGCTAAATATTCTTTTAATGGTAGATATTAATAGTGCTTTATTATTTTGTATTTGATTTAAGACGTCATTCTTAAAGGAGTCATGAAAAGGATAATTCTCTGCCTCTTTCTTTAAGTCAATGATTTCCCTGATTTTATGAGGCATTTTAAAAGATAAGGTCTCGATAATTGCAGAATGAATGTGTTTAGAAATGAGTTTTTTATTGTCTAATAAGAAATTAGGGGCTGTAATTTTCCCGGATACTATCTTTTCCGGTGTATTATAGAAGTATTGGTCATGAGGCCCCTTGGCAAAACCCGTGCCGCAAAATACAAAAATAATTGATGGCTGATTTTTTCTACCCGCCCTTCCTGCTCGTTGAGCATATCTACTTGGGTCAGGAGGTACATTTCTCATGATTATTGCCGAAAGCTCGCCGATATCAATACCCAATTCCATTGTAGGGGTGCATACTAATACATTAGTGGAGCCAATTGTCTTTTCTTGGAATTTTTGCTCAAATTTCTCGCGCATTATGCCTCCTACTTGAGCGCTATGCTCTTTAGCGAAAACTTCTGATTCTTTATCAATTAATTGATCATATAACCGGAGATAGAAGTTTTTAGGATTAATGTTAACAGTCTCCAAATTTTTACAGTTTCGATTAGAACAAGATTTGTAATTCTTAAATTGATAAGTCTTTGAACATTTAGGGCATCTAAGATAATGATCA
Source organism: Promethearchaeota archaeon (assembly GCA_016839905.1). Next base: position 3,054 of record JAEOTJ010000397.1, read on the forward strand.
TCCTTATTTAATTTAAAAAGAATTTTTCCCTCTCTTATTTGAAGGAGATTATGAGATCGCTTTGTCCAAAATTCACTTAAGAATTGAGTTGTCTTTAATGTTTCTATGGTTTTCTCAAGAATTTCTTTAGCTTTCTCAAAATTATCTATTGAAAAATATTTTTTTGTCCAGTTGATTAGGACAGTGTTATGCCATGAAATTCTTTTAAAGACAATTCTTTGTTGTCTTTCATGATATTTTTTAGGGGCTTTTTCTAAGCTATACCCTACTTTCTCGTAGTGCGATTTATTTATGTCAAATAATATGTCTTCATTTAGCTTTTCCTTCCATTCCTCGTATTTCTGGACCGTTTTATCAAAGACCTTGTTGCCTATGGCGCCATTCCACCGAAAAATATCTAAAATTCCCCTTACATAATCATATCGTTCTTCATCAGATCTATTCTTGAAGAACGGAAGATCTGAAATGTAATTACTCTTGGTTAATTTATCTAATCCTACATATTCAATTTTCATCAAGCCTAGTTTTTCAAGGTTAATGTCCAAAAAATAACGAGAATGTATTATGTCTGAAAGAGCTAAGAATTTAAGAAATTCGGTATATTCTTTTTCCGGAGGAGTCCCAAGGCCAAATTCGTCTTGCCTTTCTTCAGATTTTTGAAAGTCAGGAAGAATATTATTCTCATCTAAATATTGAAAGATTATTTCGCCTATGTCTTTATCGGTTATGTCTCCATTTTTTATGTTCTTTGTTTCTACATATTTTAACGTGTGATAAAAATCCCTGCGGAAATTAATTCTCCGTTTAAACTCATTTAGATGTTCTGCTTGTAGTGCTGTATCCTGCCTGTTATCCGTAAAAATAATGACTTTCTTTTGGTCCTTATTTAACTTCTTTAAAACTTCAATAGTTAAAACATCCGTGGCCGAGCTACGACCCGTTGAATTGAAAGAAAAGAGTTTTCCATATTCTCCCGTGCGCTTGGTATAGAAAGTATTGCACGAGGGACATAATTGAAAAGGATAGGGAATCTTCCAGACATCTAGTTTTTCCGAACACGAACACTGTGAATTAATGACATTGCATCTTGGACAATATTCCGTTATTTCAGGCTTGGAATTTTTATAACTCTTTCGGATATTTCCCTTATCATCATACCAACTTTCGGGAGGCATACACTTTTCGTTCTCTTTCGTGCTTGGCGTTAAATAAGCTAATTCGCCTACTTCCTCAGTATCAAAGGTTCGAGGGATGACATAATTATCCATAATTAAGACACTATAGAATTCATGCCCGCAAATTCTACAAAAATACATTGGAAAAGCATTGGTGTTAAAATCATCTTTTTCGCAAGCCTTACATTCGATATCGCCTTTAATATTCAAGTGAGGAGGTGAATTACTTGAGATGCAAGATGATATTTCATGGCCTTGAGTAAAAAATAAATGCAATTTAGGGACCAAGATTGGACGCTCTTTATCTTGAACAGTAATTTTGGCAACTGTCCCTAATAGAAATGCGGCTTTTAACTCTTTTAGACAATCCTCTTCAGTCTCATCTGGTCTTAATTTTTCTTTATAATCTTTGGCTAAATTTTTTAGTGCTTTAGCTTCCTCCCTCAAGGAATTTCTTAAAAAAACTATCGTTGGATGCCCATGAAAAAGAGTCCCAAGATTTTTCTGATTACGTTCGTCTTGTTTTAATTGGCGTCCCAATAGGCTATTTGCTAAAGGAATGATGGTGCCGAAGCTGCCATCAAACTCTTTCAAATCCGAATCCTTGACAGTAATTTTTTCTGGAAGGGGAATGATATCTTCATCGGGGATTTCTAAATTAATAAAGGAAGCTTCAATTAAACTTGAAGGTTCAAATTTCTCTCCGAAAATCTTTTCGGCAAATTCAATGATGGAGGATACCCCTTCGGATTTCTTATTCTTTTTGATAGTGGCGCTGGTTCCAATACACCTAATTTTATCGCTTGTATCAGTTTTTTCTTTTAACCTGCGAATGAGTCCCGCAACATCTGCCCCCATGTTTCCTGAATATGTATGAATCTCGTCTAAGACTAAATATTTTAGGTAACCCTTGTATTTCTCGGGGAACAGATATCTATCATCGAATCGCATCAATATTAAATCCAACATTACATAGTTGGTTATTAAAATATCGGGAGGGTTTTCCTTAATCTCTTCCCGAGAGACATACTCACAATCGAAAGGTTCCCTATCATAATTCTTTTTTAATAATTTTAAACCCTCTTCCTTTTGGTGAGGCGTATCGCCGGTGTATCTTCCGACTTTTAATCCAGAGCCTTGCAGGGTCTTTACGATCCCATAAAACTGAGAATTCGCGAGGGCGTTCATTGGGAAGATGACGATTGCCTTAATACCATCTAAGCCTTGCTCCTTCATTTTTAAGCAAGTGTTAATAATGGGAATCCAGAAACACATGCTCTTTCCAGAGGCCGTTCCCGTTGAGACCATTATATTCTCGTTTTTTATGCAAACCATGTCAAAAGAATCAGATTGGTGCTTGTACGGCTCGAAGTTATAAATATTTAGTATTTTGGGATCAAATATTTTATCTTTAACATATTTCTGGAGCGAATTTCCTTTTTCAAATTGAAATTCCAACTCAATTAACGGATCCTTATATAGAAGGTCCTTTTTTTCCATTTGCTGGTCAACCCAATCTTGAATGTCGGGATTTTGAAACTTCTGAAAAGTCTTGACGAAGTTTTTATAGGTTTTTTGGAGGTGGTCGGCAATTAAAAATATATTTTGGGGCTTTTGGTCTGTGGATATTTTTCTCATTTATTCAAACAACTCCTTTTGTTTTGAAAATTTATCATAAGCTTCTAAAACTAATCTTTTTGTTTTATATTCATTAAATTCTTTAATATCTTTTTTCTTTTTTAATGGAAATGTTTCTAATATATAGATTAGATCATCTTTGGAAATATTATATAAATGTGCATAGATCGCATCAAGCTCAGTTTGAAGGATCATTCTTTCTTCTGCATCCCATTTAAAGGGCTCACCATTATATCCAACATCGATAGCAAAATTTTGTAAGCTATAACTATTATATGTTAATTTTAAAACATTATTTATAATCATATTTTTTAATTTTTGGTTGAATTTTTCTGGAGATAATACTGGTAATTGTTCAATAACAAAATGAGTCAATGCATTACTAGATAGTTTTAAACGACAAATAAAATCTAATACCATTGACGCAAGGTTTGCATATAATAGACATAAATCCTCTGGGCTTCTTTTAGTTATGATTCGGGGAGTATTTCTTGCGATACCACTTAATGGGACGATAGATATTATAAAAGTCCTTTCATTTGTAGTGCCTGTTATTAATCTATAAATTAAAAACCAATTTTTATTTTCATTTTTTTTAAGTTTTTTTTCTATTTCTTTTTTTTGAACCCAATAATTGGGAATTGCCCAATAATAAACATTCTGATATTCTTGTAAGGTAGTTTTCCTAGATTTTGCTTTTCTTTTTAGCCCTTTTTCAGCAAATTCCACCGAATTGTATCTGTGATCATATAGCCATATCATTCTTCCTTCATAGAGAGGTAATAATATTTCATTATTTTTTTTTATCCAACATCCCCCTAGACTTCTTTTATCTTGAGGGGAATAATTTAGATTTCTCAATTCTATTATATTTTTAAAAATCTTTGAATCCCCGGAGGAGTCAAAAAGTCGTTTTAGCTTTACATTCCAGATATTCTCAACTATTTTTTCAGTTTTTAAATTACGTTTAATTAATATATTTCCTTCATTATACAATTTCCTTAATAAAATTAAATCATTTCTATTCCTGACTGATAAACATGTTTCTGTATTTGGATTCATTGACTTAAAATCATCTTTAATAAAAGGAATTAAATAATGATTCATTGGTAACTTTTTTATAATATTCTTGTCTAAATGAGTTGAAGCTAAAAGATTTTGTATTTCTATAGGATTCTCCCTATAAAATGTCATAGGGATAATCCTTTCAAGGCTTCCTCCAGATAATCCTAATAGACAAAACCTAAAACTACTATGAATGTTAAATATCTTTTTAGTATTTATAAAGTCAAACATACAAATAATGGAGTTTGTTTGGATTAATTTCTTAAAGAATTCTTGCATATAATAATTCATAACAACTCCGGTGGGCAAGACCATACCACATTTTCCTTCTTGATTTAATAATCTCCAACATCTTTCCGAAAAAACAGAAAAAGTGTTAATATGCCCTCCTGATGTAAGATTAAAAAATCCTGATGTTTTTAAAAAATGATTTGTTTTGTATATTTTCACAAATGCATCTTTATAATTTTCATATAATAAAGGCTTACTACTTTTTAGATTTTTAATTAAACTCCTCCGTTTTGATTGTTTTGGTGCATTTTTTATTTCTTTTTCTGAAATAAAAAACTCCATTTCTCTCAAATCTAAAGTTTCCCAAGGTGGATTAGTTAAAATGCAATCAAAGCCCCCTCTTTCAGATGAAAAAACTTCTGGGAATTCAATATACCAATGAAAAAATTGATTATCATTGGTAATCTTTGTAATTTTTTTCATCAATTTCTTTAATTCAGGGTCTTGAATTTTCTCTCTTAATTGTTCAATAGTAGTAAAACGTGGAATTTCTCCTTGAACCTCACTTTCAAACGGCCAAAAGAAAGTAGAAACCCAAATATTTGCTTCATTAAGAGCTTGCTGATATTTTTCATTCTTTCTTAACTTGTTATACATTTTTTCTTTCTGATCTATATTATCTGAGTCTATTTCTGGCAAATCAACGATTTCTTGGAACTTAGCACTACAAATGTCAGCGGTCACACGTTCTGTAAAAAATGAAGTAATAAGAGTGGGCTTTCCTTGCTGATATCTTTCTTTTATTTCTTTTATTATAATTTCCCTTGCTTTACTCCTCAACCTTTTATTCTCGGGTTCTATACCCGTAGCTTTATTTCCAGAAATCGCCTCAAATGCATTTGGATTAATCTCATTGATTTCTATTTTTTGCCCTAGTCCGATTAGACTATTCCCACATCTAATATGGTTATCCAAGAAATTTAAAGGCTTATCCTTTACACACGCTCTTAGCCATAAAGAGATTTTTGCCAATTCTACAGCTAAAGGATTCTTATCGACTCCATATATGCAATGTTGCAAGACTTCCCGGCGGGCTTTCCTCAAATCGTCCTTTAATGGATTGCTAATGCCTGCCTTGATTTCTGCTAATTTTTTTCCTAAAAAATCCATTGCTGACAGTAGGAAAGTACCTCCTCCGCAAGCAGGATCGCAGACTTTTAAATCCAATATTGCTTGTGTTCTTTTTTCAATATCATTCCCAGCTTCTTTTAATCGATCCTCTACTAATGGTTGAAGTGTAGTTCTAATTAAGATATCTATTAATGATCTTGGCGTATAATATGATCCCGTGCTTTTTCGCTCTGCTGTCTGGGAGATTAACTTAAATTCTTTATTAGATGTTAAATGAGGTCTAAAATCTAAGAGGGATTCGTAAATAGACCCTATCTCTTCTTCTTTAATCGAAAAGTTAATTTTTTGACGAATATTTGCGTCTTTAAAGGTTGTTATCAATCTAATAATTCTAATTAAAATATCATTGGTAATGGAAAGATTTTTTCCTTTAATTATGGGTAAGATCTTGTTTTTAAACAGACTGCCATTGAAAGAATTAACCTCAAGCAAATAATTCCCTTTCTTAATTAACTTGAAGGTCGTGAACAACTTTTCCCATAAATCCCTACTTTTCTCAACGCTTAACTGTTTTTCGGCGAGCTTCCTCATCGAACTTAAAGAAAAATGTTCTAAATATATGCCTTTATCTACAGGTAGCATTTTTCTTTTTTCTGCGTATAGAATAAATATGATTCGATAAATGATTCTTAATAGTTCGGCGTAAAATTCGCTTAAAAATTCGCTTAAATCACCCCTCATTTCGAGAATTTCGTCTAAAAACTCTGGATTTTGCTGGATTAAAGAATTTCCTAACAATTGGATTGCCTTCTCTACACTATATCTAAGAGAGTCTCCTATTTTCACTCCTTCAGAGGCGGACTGTTTCTGAAACAATTCAATTAAATAAGCCTTTTCTTTTGGAGTCTCAACAAAGCGGCTTTGATGAATAATTGCATAAAGCGTATTGAATTCTTTTTTATCTCTATTGGAAAAGATGTTTTCTAAATCAAATTGTACATACCCGGTTGAATATGTATGATAATACTTCGTTAAAATGCGTAAAAGCCTCCCGTTGGAAAGAAAAAGCCATTTAAATTCCGGATTGAGATTAATAAATTGCTGACAAATGTTATGATGAGGGTGGCTTTGAGGATTAGTTTTGATTTTATCTTTAAAATTTTCGTTTTCGCCAACAAATTGAAAGAACGGATTTACATGCCCTTTGGATTGATGGCTAATTTTAAAGTTTTTTAGGGGATCATCCTCATCAATATCTTTCTTTTTAAGTTCAAACTCTTCTAATTCATACCCAAATTGGCTAAATAATGGTATTAACCACTTTTCTATCAATTCATCATAGGAAAACTTATTGATGTTAGCCGATACATCGTCCCAAGTATCGCAACACCATTTAAAAATCTCATTTCTCGTTGTTTTAAACCGAACTCTTAACTGAGGTGTATCTTTCTCCAGAAAAGACTCAATCCTTCCAATATTTATCCGCTTTGGATTATCGCGCAACCTCAATAAAATACTTTCGGTGAATAATCCTCCACTTGTCTTTATGAGTCTTAAAGATGCACTTTTTGATGCCATTTTCATTCACCTAATTTTGGATATACTATCGTCATTGTTAATAAATCGACGCCTACAACCTCAATATCATCGATTCCTTCTAAATCCGTTGCGACACCTTGCTCTTTTAAATTCTCAATCATGTCTCTACGTTCTTTTATGATTATTTTTAATCGTTCTTGACCCAATTTCTCGAGGAGATCTTTAATCATTTGTAGATCCAAGGCTTTTTTGAGGTGTTTTTGTATGTACTTTTCATTTTTATCGTGATTATCCCATTCAGAATCCCATATCTTTTTAATTATTTCTTCAGATAACTCGATTTCAGGATTAAATAATTCAAATCCTATTCGAGCGATTTCTTCCATTAAACTCTTTGGCTCAGTATTTACAACATATCTTATTTTTACATTTAAGATTACTGAAACATCCGTGATTTCAGAGCTAGAAAACGCGGCAGTTCTTCCATAGAAATCGTGTCTCTCAGAAAAGGCTTCATTTTTTACTTTTTCAATTAATCTTGAAACTAACGCGTTTTTGAGATTAATGCCTTCAATTTCACTATTTTTAGCAGAAATTTCCATGTTAGTAGTGATCTTATACCAGTCATCAAATTTTACGCCTATTTCTTTTTTAATCTTATCTTTTAGAAAAATCTGAAGTATTTCTTCGTTGCCTTCTAGTGGTTCAATTTTTCCTTCGTATAACTTGACAGCTCCTTCTAAAAAATCTTTTAAAGTATTATCGTCTCCAATAGCCTGTCTTGTTAAGTGCATTCTACGCTCAATTTCCTCTAAATTTATGTTATTCTGTCCGTAAAATGAATCTTTAAGAACTTCTTCGTAGTTTTTTTCCGAAAAAAAGATGGAGACCAAGCTTTTCAATACAATATTAGATATGCCCACCCATTTAGATAGAGTTCCGTCATGGCTGGCTTGCTTTTTTTGTCTCGCATATATGTGATCAATGATGGCTTTAGGATCCCCAAAAAAGCCAGGAATGAAACCATAATCTTCCTTGATCCTATTTGCCTTGTTTACCAATAAATTTAAGATATCCATTTCAAGAGTATTATCCATGATAAACGTGCGAATATATACTTTCTTTTCTGGCTGTCCAAAACGATCAATTCTTCCATTTCTTTGTTCTAATCTATTCGGATTCCAAGTAAGCTCATAATTAATGAGCTGATTTGAAGAAAATTGGAGATCAATCCCTTCTGCCATGCAATCAGTAGTAACTAATATTGCCTTGCTTTCTTTTAAAAAAGTGTTATATTCTTCCAATCTTTTATGAGATGCTATTTTTCCATGTACTGAGAAAATCTTGAAATCTTTATACCTTAGAGATTTACTCTCTATTTTTGAATTTAAGTTCTCCACGATGTATGTTAAAGTATCAATGTATCGAGTAAAAATTATGACTTTTTCCGACTTTCTAAACATGGCAGGTAATACATCTTCTAATAGCTGATATAATTTTTTATCTCTTTTTTTTAATTCAGGAATGGTGTCTTTAATCGCATTTAGAAACTTTTTTTCTTCTTGCAAATCTTTTAAATCTTCGGTAATACTTATTCTATCGCTTCTTTCATCGCGATCTTCTTCAGATAATTTATCGGTATCGCTTCCATCTAACACCGACTGCACTGCTTCTTGGATGGATAACAGATTCAGAGATACTTCATTTTTTTTCTGGAGTCTCTTATCAATCTCGGCTAATCGATGATTTATCGAACATAATAAAGCATGGGGCGAACTTATCATTCTTTTGTGGAAATGAAACACGGTCCAATAACTAAATCTCTTTTGTTTTTGGGGCTTATCCTCAAACCTTTTTAAGACATGGTTTGAAAACTTGCTTAAAACCTTAAGAGTATCGTAAAATTGTTGAGAAGGCTCAATAAACTTTTCGGTCCCTGGAGCTCTTATCGGAAAAGGACTTTTCTCATATTTACTGCTCGAAATCCATTTCTCTACATCGTCTCTCCTTCGCTGACATATGTGTTTTATGGCCAATTCGCGGTTTATTTCGGGCTTTTTTAAATTATCATTAGATATTATACCGGAATTAATCATTTGGAGCAGGCTTGCAAAAGAGTCTTTATATCCATTATGGGGCGTAGCTGTTAATAAAAGAAAATGCGGGAATTTACTTTCGTCTGCTAAGGCTTTAGCAAAACTATAACTCTGTTTTACATCTTTTGAAGCGACATCTGTGATTCCCCCATGAGGCAACATCATATTATGAGCCTCATCAATTACGATCATGTCCCAATCAAATTGAAGGAGCTCGTATTTTACTTCCGGTTGCTTAGCATAATCCATGGAAGTGATAACAAAATTATAATATCCCCAAGGATTTCCATCAAAAAGTAATTCAGATTCTAGCCTTCTTCGATTTCTGCTTGACATTATGACGGCATCTATCCCGAAGAAACTTTTTAATATCCCGCGCCATTGTTCTCTTAAGTTAGCAGGAGTTACAAATAAAACCCGATTAATTTTTTTTCGACCCAAGAGTTCTTGTAAGATTAAGCCTGCTTCAATGGTCTTTCCTAATCCTACATCGTCCGCTAACAATAATCGAACCTTTTTAAGGCTTAAGGCCATTAGGACCGGAACCATCTGATAAGATATGGGAATTACTTTTGAATTTTGAAGGCTTATGAAAGAAGTTGTCCCGTAAATTAAATCCAGTTTGATTGCATCCAATAATAGTTTTTGGTAAATTGGGAATCCAACCTTTTCGGATGAAGGTTTAGGAACAAAGGATTTCGTTATCTTTTCGATATCTGGAATGATGACTTGAGATGAAGGCTGACCTGTAATGTTGCTCACGGAATAATAAATAAACTTTTTCTTCTTTTTCTTAATTTCCTTTTCTACTTTATGAATCTGGTCGATGCGCCATAACCTATTACGAGCTTCTACGATCTCGCCAATACTAAATTGGGGAACAATCTCCTTGACTTCTGTAAAAGTATCTATGGTCATAATTTTTATCTTTTCTTAAATTATTGCCCTACAGCAATACAGAGAACTATTTATTTAAGAATTTATAAATTTATTTTTTCACGCCTTAATGTTTATAATAATAGATACGGTAATATTTAAAATTTAAACCTTACAAATTAATAATTGAGGTTTCGCCTTTAAATTCAAATGAGGGATAGATTTAAATAAACAAGATCCTATTCTTACAGTAACATAAAAAAAATAAGGACATTCTTTTGGAATGTACTCTAGTGGTCTCGCTTGATAAAAGCGAGAGTGCCTTCCAAGTGTATGTCCAGGTTTAAATTAAAGTAATTAAAGAAAAATAGGTGAGGTTTAAACTTGGGTAAAATAAATGGAAAAAGAAAAACCATCTTAGGTGATGGATCAAATGTGGCTCTTTTTAATCCTACTCGTAAGAAAAAAGGGCGATTCGATAACCTAACAGAAATTATTAATTATCTAAATGAGTTAGGAAAAAAATATTGCATCCAATATCAAGTTTTAGTGGATGCAACTTTAAGGCATAGAATTGATAAAAAAGACGCTTTAGACTCTGCAATAAACACGGGCAAAATAATTCAATGTCCAAGTCAAACCGAGGCGGATTATTTCATCTTAGAATATTACAAAAGACACGATGATGACGTGATCATCATTTCAAATGATAATTTTTCTGATCATGGCGTGTCTAATTTGAAGCAATGTAAATTTGCTTTCATACTTGATGAGATAATCCTCACTCCTCCCATTGAACAATTTTTATATGAATTAAGCGAAGATAAAGGCGGTGAGAAGGTTAATGCCTAATAGGGAAAGTTGGTTAAAGAAATTAGGAATTCAAACGATAAATAAAAACCTCATCGAAACCGCATTAACTCACAGTTCATATAAAGGCATGGGGCATAAAGGAGAGGATAACGAGCGGCTTGAATTTCTTGGAGATGCAGTACTAGATTTAATCAATGCAAATTTATTATACAGTGATTTTACATTATCAGAAGCACATATGACAGAGATTCGAAAGACTTACGTAAGCAATAATGAGTTATCTAAAATTTTTAATAAAATAGGAATTGGAGAATACATTCGAACCGCAAAAAATCTAAAACTATCCAATAAAATAAAAGCAGATTTCATAGAAGCCCTTTTTGGGGCAGTATTTATCGCTAATGGATATACTAAATGTTTAAAATTTTGGCGAGTGATTCAAAACAACGGCAAAAATGGAACAAAGCCTCCTGCTAAAAAGAAAAATCAGGCTGTAATGAAGAATGCTAAATCAACCTTAGCAGAATTTTGTAAAGAAAAATCATTTTTGGACCCAGAATATGTCTTATTAAAAAAACAAGGTCTTGACCATAATCCTGTATTTACAGCGAGAGTTCATGTAAAGGCCGGAGGGAATACGAATAGATTTCGCAGCATCTTTAAATTATCCACAAATCAAAAATCAAGAATTTTTGCCGACGGGAATGGAAAAAAGATTAAACTTGCAGAAATGAGAGCGGCTCAAAACCTGTGTAAGAGAATTGGGCTTTCCTTTTCGAAGTAGCAGAAATTAATCTAATTCTCTTCTTATTTTTTGCTCCTATAGAGCTTTAAAATTATTCCCCAATATGTTTTTTTAAATTTATTTATCCAAACTTATAAAACGCTCCTTTGCTGATTCTTCCAAAAAATCCAGATCTTTATATCTTAATATTTCAGGAATATCCCATTCATAATAAATGGTAGGAAGGAATTTTGTATTAAAATCGTTCCAATTCAAGCCCCAAAAAGCAATCCTCACACCGAATCCTTCACCATTTCTGTCATCATCGCAAACAGAGAAAAGACAGGTTAGATTTTCATTTATATTTTTTATCAATTCATCTAAATTTCTGCCACACCATTGCCCAAATTCATTTGGTTTTACATCAGGATATGTCCCATCATCATTGAATAATTTTGTGAACATAATGACTATTGGATTATGTACTTCGTCTATGATGCTATCTGTTATATTAATTAATTCTACTACTTCCTTGGGTCTTAAAAATGTCTTATTTAAGAGAGATTTTAATTTTATTATCATCTCAGAAGAACTTAGTGTGGATTCCAACTCATTAATTTTGCTTATGATAGCTATACTTTTTGTAATTGCAATGGAATGGAAAGTTAACATAGCATTTCTGCTCAATAGATTATTCGACTTCTTTCTATTACACGGTCCACAAGAGCTGACTAAATTTCCATAACTATCAAGATCAAAATCATCTGGTAATTCAAACTGTTTTTTTATTTCATTAAACTTAGTTTCGTCATTTTTTAAATCTTGAGGAAATAGGTGGTCAATTTGCAGTTCTGAGATTCTTACAATAGGGCTATCGCAATAAAGACATTTTTTATTATAAGATTCCCAAAAAGCTAATCTCTCAATTGATGATAAATATGCCATAATCAAATAAAAATAAGTCGCAATACTTAATATTTTTAAGTTTGAAATTAAAGAAAATTGTAAAAAAAAGATCTTAAAAAAAGATGATATTCTAAAAGAATTTATTGATAGTTTAATGGGATCCTTATCTGAAAGAAAAAGTTTATTAGTAGAACTCCACAATCCTTTAGTCTCTAAAATAATAAGAGAAATCCAACTTATATCAATAGATTTCTATTAAATTAAAAATATTTAAATGTCTTAAAAATTACATCTTTATAAAAAAGGGAATAATAAATATGTCTAAAGAAATAATAGATCAAGATGAGTTTGAAAATATAGTAGACTCCTTTACAGGGATGGAAAGTTATAGAGGGGATATTTGGTACAGATGTAGAAAGTTACTAGAATTAGATTTAATTTATGAGGCCTACTCTCTATTATTAGCAACATGGAATTTTGCTAGATTTAGATATTTTATGAATAATTTAACGCCGGAAAAATTTAATGA
>JAEOTJ010000398.1 GCA_016839905.1 Promethearchaeota archaeon
ACTATCCCATGAGGATGTCATCATCATTGAATTTTTTGCGAATGATAGTTTTGGTAGAAACAGTAATGCAAGCATCCAAGTTAAAAAATACTCGCCAGTCTCTAAAAATGATGCTCAAGGTCCAGGTGATACAGGTCTCGTGATAATCATTATGATTAGCGTAATAGGCGTAGTATCAGCTATAGGGGTTATTGGAATTCTAAAAAAAGCGAGCGGTCATAAGTCATCAAGAAAAGAAGTTGATAGAATTGAAGGATTGTTAAATAATCCAAGTACATAGCAAATGTCTAAATACATAAAATAATTATATTTAATTAATTTTACAAAAATGAGAAAGTGATATTGAATGAAAAATCGACAAAAAAGGATTTTTTTCTTGGTTATAACGTGTCTTTCCTTATTACTTATAATGGAGAAAGACAACATTTATTTTATTCATCAAAATTCTAAGGAAATTATAGATGATGATAATATATCAATCTTAACGCTATCAGCAGAAAATCCCGTTGCGTTTGAATGGGAAGTTAAATGGGGAACAGGTAGTTTTGATTTTGGTACTGGATTATATAGAGATTCTTCTGATAATATTTATATAACTGGATATGGCACTTCAAATAATGATATGGTGGTTGTGAAATATAATTCTTCTGGAGATAAAATCTGGGATGAGACTTGGGGAGGTGCCAATGGTGATAATGCATACGATGTAGTAGCAGACTCTGCAGGTAATGTCTATGTCTCAGGTGTTACATATAGTTATGGCGCGGGTTCTGCGGATATGTGTTTGGTTAAATTTAATAATTTGGGGAGTTTCCAATGGTATGAGACATTTGGTACAGGAGATTTAGAAACAGCCAGCGGAGTGGCATTAGATCCTTCTGAATATATATATACCTGCGGCGGAGATTATGATGGGGTAAGTGGAAATATTACAATTTTAAAATATGAAGGTAATGGAAATCTAATTTGGAGTATTGATTGGGGCGGAGTTGCTGAAGATTATGCATATGGAATATTATTAGATCCGTCCAATAATATATTTATTACAGGCTATACTGAGAATTTCGGTGCTGACGGACGAGATATTATATTAGTGAAATTCAATAGTACAGGGGATTATCAATGGAACCAAACTTGGGGGAAAGCCACAGATGATTATGGTCGTGGAATAGATTTTGACTCAGATGGAAATATTTATGTTTCGGGTTGTTATGGAACTACCATGTGCTTGTCTAAATTTAATTCCTCTGGAATAATTCAGTGGAATTACACTTATGGGGGAAACGCTTATCCTTTAGAAAATTCACATGTAGTCGTGGATTCTTCTGATAATATCTATTTATCTGGAAGTAAAATGAATGGTGGAACAGGACAACGGGATTTTTATATTGTTAAGTGTAACAATTCTGGTATTGAACTGTGGAATCGAATGTGGGGGCACCCCAGCGATGGACTAATGCAAGGTCCAATCGTGTTAGACTCGTTAGAGAATGTATATATGGCAGGAACAATAAGTTATGGTGGAGTAGATTATGATTTAATAATAACTAAATTTGATAATGTTCCACCTGAGATTAATATAACCACTCCTTACCCTTATCAGCTTTTCGGAAATGATACCATTGACTTTAATCTTGCCATTAAAGAACCAAACATCAATACAACATGGTATTCTTTAAATGGAGGTCCAAATTATACATTTACAGGAACCAGTGGAAAAATTAATCAGACCGCATGGGATGAGTGCGGTAACGGCACGGTCAATATAAAATTCTATATTAATGATAGTGTTGGTTATATGGCTCATGATGAGGTTATTGTCCGGAAAAACATTACTTTACCAGTGATAAAAATTATTTCTCCAATGCAATTTGAGTTGTTTGGAAATGCAACAATGGATTTTAATCTCACGATAATTGGAAAAGACATTGATCACCAGTGGTATTCATTAGATGCAGGCCCGACAAGGTATTTCTTTATGGGAACTAATGGCACGATAGATCAAGCAGCGTGGAATGCTCGTGGAAACGGCACTGTATTAATAAAATTTAGCGTGAATAACACGAATAATGATGTAATTTCAAAAGAAGTAGAAGTGCGTAAGGACACTCATTTTCCGAGTTTTACAGCCGATCATCCTGATCCTAGTGATTTATATGGACCTGAGAGCCCTCATTATTGGGTTACAATTACTGATCCTGATTTAGAATATAAATGGTATTCTTTTGATAATGGTATTACAAAACATTTCTATTCAGAGGACTGGGATTACTTTAATCAAGAAGCATGGAACGCTTGCGGGAATGGTACTGTAAATATTCGCTTTTATGCAAATAACACAGCAGGAAATACCGCATTCATGGAAATACCCGTGTATAAAGATTGTCTTGGACCTTTCATTGAAATTAATCTTCCAACCGAAGATGCTTCATTTGAAAATGCCCCCTCATTCGATCTTTCAATCACGGATGCTCAATTTGATGAATCATGGTATTGCGTTTGGAGTTGTAATCAATGGTCAAAAAACTATAGCTTTACTGGAAGTACTGGTAGCATTAATCAGACATTATGGAATTCCATTTGCGATGGAGGTTTAATAATACGATTTTATGCAAATGATACATTTGGGAATCTCAACTATGTGGATATAACTGTTAAAAAATTTGTTGTAAGCGAAGAAGTGGCTCATCATGATGATGGCATTCCAGGATATGATTTTTTCTTAATTTTATGTGTGATATCCCTCACAATAATAATATTAATTAGAAAAAAACATTGATTTTGATTAGAAAAAATTGCAATTAACAAGGAAATAAAGGGTGTCTTGTGTAGTAATAGTTGTCTAAGAATTAATGAATGATTATTTAGAAATAAATAGCCACATATGATAACACGAATATTAATACTTATTAATTTATCAATGAATCCAATCGTTGATTTCTCTCAACTCAAAAAACTTGATAATATAATAATCATAATAGTTTTTCCAGAAGAACATCCATATCCATCTATGCATGACAATGAAATAAAGGTTAGACATATTAAAGCTATCGCGGAATTGCCGAATAATAATAAAATTAAAAAAGTAATTATTCTTTCTTGGAACGAGGAACTCATTAAATTTTTAGAACCTTTCTGCAACCTCTCTTACTTTAAAAAAGAGAAATATAGATCTTTCACACTTAAGGATTCTAGAGATGGAATATTCATAAAAAATAATGGGATGTAAAGTTTTTTTTTCTTAATATAGTGTAATGCTTTTTGAAAAAGCATTAAAAAATCCAAATGGATAAACAAGAATTTTTTAAATGACAAAAATATTAATGAAATCTTTTTTTATCGTTAATGTTAGAAAAATAAGAAGTCCGTATTAACTTAAATATTCGATTTTCTTATATAAACTTGGAAAAAGAAATAAATTAGAAGTAATAAATCCGAGCATTGGAAAAATTCTTGAAACTATAAAAAACAAATGCTAAAATTTAAGAGAATAAAAACTACTATAAATATAGAACAAAAATATTTGTATAAAAGATAATAGAATGGAGTATTACTATGAAAACTGAGTCATTGGATAAGAAGTATGAAGATGTAGATAAAGATTCTATTTACGAAGCCTATGAAATTACTCTTACAGAAAAAGAAGCAGAAAATTTAGTTAAAAGACTCGAGAAAGGGCCTAATGATAAAACAAAAGAATTTTTGAAAGAATCTATAGCTTTTTATCAGGAAATGAAAAGTAAATCAATACAATTTGAGAAAGATAAATTGTGAATTATATAATACTCCATTAAAATGAGCTTTATAATATCTGAGATTTACGATCAGGTAAAGTTTGATTATATCCCTTGCCTCGCCAACAGCAAATCCATTTCACGCTAGAATTCAATTGGTTCCAGCCCTTTTTTAAAATCCTCAATTAATTTGATTTACTCGCTTTCTATTTCTCTTGATTCTATGTAGTATTCTTTAATGAATCTAAATAACTCGATAATATCCCCATCGAAATGGCTTTCAAGTTCTGTTAATCGCAGCATTCTTGAGTTTATGAGGTTTTAGAAACCTTTTATATTTAAATTTCATTCAAAAATTCAATATCTTTTTATATAAATTTATTAAATGAAGCAGGTATTTAAAAAATGAAAATTAAAAATAAATTAGGTCAATTAATTATTCTTCTTTTTGTATTGGTTTGCATAAGTCTAATATTTAATCAGAACATTAATAATTCTCAAA
>JAEOTJ010000399.1 GCA_016839905.1 Promethearchaeota archaeon
AAGATTAACGCATCTGCGGGATTAAAAGCTGTTTTAAGTAAAGGTAAGAGCCTTCAAAAAAACAAAGATTCAACCACGGAGGATGATTTTGTCGGTGAAGATTAGTTTTAAAATATATGAAAAAAAAGAAATTAAGTAAATTGTAATTTTGAATAATTATTGCAAAAAAAGATTTATGATAGTATAAAAATTTAATGTTTTATCACTTAATTTCGTAAAATTTATGCAAATTCTTTCGATAAATCTTTGCAAAAAAAGGTAGAATGAAGAGAAAATAATGCAAAAAAAAAACAATATTTAAATAGTTGAATTTTGATTATTAATTTAATGAATGATCAAAAATACAACTCAAAAAGAATAGAATCTTTCTCTAAGGTCAGAAGAATCAAAACCACTCAAAGTGCTGATAGAGGAAACCTTTTCACTAGAAAAAATTTAGTTGATGGTTTTGTTGAATTTGAATCATTGCTAGAAGAGGGATTATATCAATTATTAGATCATGATCCAAATTGTATTGATATGGAATCCCAACCATTAGAGATACCAAATGAGAATGGTAATAATTATACACCTGATGTATGGGCTAAATTTAAAGATGGAAAGCAGTTCATTTTTGATGTAAAACATACAGAATTTTTAGAATCTCTTAAGGATGATAAAGAAAAAAGAGAAAAATGGGAAATTAGAGTTAAACGTGTGAAAAAATATTGTAAAAAACATAATTTATTATATGAAATTGTTACAAATAGTGAAATATGGAATGAAAGATATGAAAATATCGACTTTTTTGGAAAAAATATAGAACAACCAAAGCTATTATTAAAATTAAAACCCTATATTAATAATACTTTAGACAAAGAAAGTGAAATATCTCGTATTCAATTAGCTCTATCTATTTCTGAAAAAATTAACTTAGATATCAAACAGATCATTCCAAGTATAGATCATCTAATATATCACGATTTTTTTTTATTAGATTTTAACACAAAAATTACAGATGATACAATTCTAATTAAGAGAACGAACGAAGATTCTCTAATATCTCCCGTTTATCAATACTTAATAGAAATGAAAAAAATTCACTTAGATGGGATAAACGAATCATTAAAGATTACAATCAATCCCAAATCTCCTTATAGTAGTATGTCTGATTTAAGAGAATTCCAAGATCTCCCCATAGAAATTCAAGAAAAAATTCAGAATCAGATAAATCATTTAGATATATTTGATAAAGAAGATTTCAGTACTAAAATATTAAAAAATTATGCTATAAAAATTGATTTAGACTTTTCTACGCTATATCGCTGGAAATCAAAATTTGAAAAAATGGGTTGGAGAGGATTAATCCCTAATCATAAAAAGGCAGGTCGGAAAAGAGCATTTGATGAGAATGTAGAACAATTGATACAAAAAGTTATAGAAGAATATTACTTAAGGGATACTCAACCATCAATATCGGGTAGTTATCAATTTTTCAAAATGAAATGTAAAAAACAAGGAATTAAAGAAATCCCAAGTTATGATACATTTCGTTCAAGAATTAAGGAAATCTCTAATATTAAAAAGACTATTGGTAGACGTGGAAGAAAAATAAATAGGGATATATATAAACCTCTTAATGGCGTTTATCCTTTTGGTAAACATCCATTAGATTTAATTGAAGTTGATCATTCCCAACTTGATATATATTTAGTAGATAGATATAAAAGATTACCAATTGGGAGACCTTATTTAACAATAGCAATTGATGTATACTCAAGAATGATATATGGTTATTATTTGAGTTTCGATCCACCTAATTATTTATCAGTTGGAGAATGTTTTTTAACAGGAATACTCCCAAAAGATGAAATACTTAAAAAATTTAAGATTAAAAATGAATGGAATATCTCTGGTATTCCTAAAAACATATTATTAGATAATGCAAAAGAATTTAGAAGTCAAGCATTTTTCAATTTTTGTAAACAATATAGAATTAAGATGAGATTTAATCCTGTTAAAAAACCAGATTTAAAACCACATGTAGAAAGAATTATTAGAACAATTAATGAAGCTATAAGAGATGATGGAATATCTGGTTATATCTTACCATTAATTGAGAAGAAAAAGACTCAGTATAATCCTGAAAAAAAAGCTTCTTTAACGTTAAATGGATTCGAAGAATGGTTAATCAATTGGATTGTTAAATTCTATCATAAGCGGCCACACGGTGGGATAAAATTAAAAGAGGGCATTGATATTTCTCCTTCTGATAGGTATGAACAAGGATTAACAGATGTAAATAATAGAACGGTTGGAATACCATTAATACCATCAGATTGGGAACAATTGAGATTTGATTTATTACCGTTTGAAAGACGTAAATTACAAAGAGATGGAATTAGACTCTTTAATTTAAAATATTACCATAAAATTATTTCAAGTTTAAGAGAATTTCAAAAATCTCAAAAGAAACAATATATAGTAAGATATGATCCAAGAGATATAAGAGAAATCTATTTATGGGATGGAAAATCAAGAAGATACTATAATTTGTCAATAAAAAATATCCATCCTTTATTAGAGATTGATCCTTATGATCCACTTGATTTACCTCTAAGTTTGAAAGAATTTAATAAAATAAAACATAGTAGATCTATTAAAAAACCAATAACTTCAAGAGAATTAACAGAAGAACTTAAAAAAAGGCAAAAAATTATTAAAAAAGAAATAAATAAAACAAAAACAGCTAAAAGAGCTAGGAAAAGAAATGAAAAAATCCAACATTACAAGAGTAAAGCTACTTCCACTCAGGTTAGATTAAAAGATACGGTAAAAGATATTGATAAAATAGAAGATAATAATTTTGAAAAAAAAGAAATGAAAGATCAGATCCCAAAAATTTCATTTGATGACTCTCAAAAAGATTCAAATGAAAATCTTAAAAATTATAAACCTAAAATTCTTCCAGTTAGTTTTTATGAAGAAAAAAAATATGAGGAGAAGAATAAAGATGAGTAAAGTTAAAAATGTAAATATAGATAATCGGTTTTTACATCCAAATACAATTAATATGATTAATGAATCTGATGAGAGAAGAATACAATACATTAAAGAAGGTATTTTTATAAATTATGACGCTGGAAAAGAAATAACTCAAGAAATTTTAGATTTACTTGATCAACCAATAAGACCAAGAATGGAAGGTCTTTTATTAATATCTCCGACAAATAATGGAAAAACAACATTAATCAAGAAATTTATAAAAGATTTTTCAGAAAAAATAGGAAGATTTGGATATATTGAAACTCCTGAACGCACAACTCTAAAAGAATTTTATATTGAAATACTAAATGTTCTTGGGTATCCTACAAAATCTACTAAAGCTACAGGGGATTATCGTAGAAAGATAATTGTTGCAATTAAAAGGCATCATCTTAAATTACTTTTTATTGATGAAATTCATAATTTACTAGACTCAAGACGTGATCATAAAAGAGATGTGTTAAATGGCTTAAAATCACTGAATAATAAGGCACAAATACCAATTGTATTAATAGGGATTAATAAAGCTAAGGAAATCCTTGATGAAGACGAGCAAGTGGCTGACCGATATCCACCAATCCTTTTACCAGAATGGATAAATGATAAAGAGTTTCGGGATTTGTTAGCAACATTTGAAGCTTACTTACCATTAAAAAAATCATCAAATCTCTATAATAATAAAATATCTTCAATTATATTAAATTTAAGTAAAGGTAGAATAGGTAGGATATCAGCAATACTTAGAAAAACATCTATTAAAGCTATTAGAACGAAAAAAGAGCGTATTACACTTGATTTATTAAAGTCAATTCCTTTTAGATGGGAAAGAATAGATGATTTTGATTAAGTATGGATGTATTATTTATAGGTATCGCATATTATGTTTGAAATTAAAAAAGCTGATGAAAAAAAAACTCTAATGAGCAATATAATCCCATTCAACATATATAATATACCTTATTATCCATCTTTATGGGTAGGAAAACCAATACCATTAAAAGGAGAATCCCTTTCCTCTTGGATGATTAGAACATCATTAGCAAATCTAGAGAAGCTATCTTCATTGATAGGAGATTTAGGATATTATCCAGTACAAATCGATCTTGATCTTAATTGGAAAAAAGATTTAATTCAATTCTTATCAGAAAATACAGGTATTCAGAAGAATATATTAAGAAAACTTAGTTTATATTCATTAACCAGAAAAATAAACAGTTTTAATAGAAAAAATGAAAAAATCTTGAGAACTTATAATGATTTATGGTTTACGGGTTGGAGAAAAAGAACTAATAATGGATTAAGATTTTGTCCATTATGTTTAAAAGAAGATAAAATACCATTTTTTAGAAAAAAATGGAGATTATCATTTATTACATTTTGTTCTGATCATAATTGTTTTCTCGAAAATAGATGTCCAAAGTGTAATACATCAATATCTCCATACGAATTAAATTGGGATTCAAGTTTAGTTAAATGTTACAAGTGTGGATACGATTTAAGAAAAACAGAACCATTAATGATCAAACAATCTGACTCTATACTAATAGGTTCTAAATACTTCTTTCAATATTATACACTTATAGATCTTCAAAAGGTTTTTTCTATTGGATGGATCATAGCTAATCATTGTTCTTTTTCTGATAAAATATTTAATAATCATCCTTTGGCTAAATCAAAGCTAATAAATGGTTTAGAGAAGAGATATTTAGGAGCTAATAATAAAAAATCTTATTTTATGAATATCCAAGCAATTTTTTTAATAATTGGAACTGCAATCAAACTTTATCATAATAAACCTTTGCTAATTAATTTTCTAAATAAATTTTTTACAACTAGAGAACATTATTTTACTAAAGTTCCGTATATATGTCTAGAAGAAAAATGTGACTATACCAATTCTAGTTATGCTAAAATACTTATCCATTTAAGAAAACATCTAGATAAACAGATATTCTATTGTGATATATGTAATAAGGGATTTTTGAGGAAATGGAACCTTAAAAAACATAAAATTTTACATAATAAACTTCATCCTTTTAAATGTTTTGTAGATAATTGTAAGAAAAAATTTAGGCACGAAAAGCATTATATTCAACATTTAAGACAAGTTCATAATAAAAAACCATATATATGTCATATTTGTAATAAAAGATTTGACAGAAGATATAATTTAAAAACACATATTAGAATTCATACAGGAGAGAAACCATATAAATGTAAAGAATGTGGGAAATATTTTACCCAAACAAGTGCTTTAAATGTTCATTCAAGAATTCATACAGGTGAGAGACCGTATAAATGTGAAGTATGTGATAAGGCATTTACACAATCTCATTCTTTAACAGAACATATGAGAACTCATACGGAAGAGAGACCTTATGATTGTCCTAAATGTGAAAAATCCTACAAACGAAAACACCACTTAGATGTTCATTTACGAACTCATTCAGCTGAAAAACCATTTAAATGCGAAAAATGTGGGAAAGGATTTTCTAATAAAAGTAATCTTAACAAACATAAAGCCGTCCATTCAGATGAGAGACCTTTTGTATGTAATATATGTGGAAAAAATTACAAGTATAGTGGTGGATTATCTAAACATAAAAACATCCATTCAAATATATAAAATAATAGTTTGCTAAAATTAAACAAAATTATAATATTGAATAACATTAATTATTAACAAGGAACATTACATTTTAGGAAAACTCTTAATAAACTTATCTCTCCTTTCTATTTTCTAATTCTGGTATTATCATAATAGAACTCATTATATTTCTGAATATAATTGTAGGGAAATGGATTCATTATTGATGGAAGAAAGGCATTCCTTAAACCTTACGTTAAAGCAAGAATTACTCTAAGAATTATGCTATACTTGATTCAGAATGATGGAAACCTTGATTATGCTATAGTAGAATAAAGAATCATATTATTTTTTAATTACTTTACCATCATCATATTCAAATTCATCATCAAATTGATCACCAAATTCAAATATTACATCTTCTACAGTTTTTGGGTGTACTCCTAGATGAGAAGCAATTTTTTCAACACTAATTGTTTTAGATCTTTTAAACATTGTAGGAAGTCTTGCAATAACTATTTTTTCCAAATTATTTAAATCTCTTTGAGTTGTAACTCCTAAAAATTCTTGTTGAAATAACATTCTTAATCCGATTAAATCAATTCTCCAAGTAGTCATTAATTTATCTGAGTTATTGTCAATCCATTCTTCAATAATTTTATTTAAAACTGCTGATTTGGTTGTTCCTTTAATACCAATTAAATCAGCTAAAATTCTATCGAAAATCATATTGAGACTAAATGTGGCTCTCGTAGTTTTTTCCTTTTTTTCCATTATGGTATAATTTTTCTTGAATTTATAAAAAAGAATTATTTCCTTATATATCATAAAAATGGATACTTTTTATTAAATTTTTCATAAAAACTACATCAATCTTTAAATAGGTATTTCTATATATTTTATTTGAGAATGTTTTATTATTCCCATTATCATATAAAAATATAAAAACTAAACTTAATATATCAAATATGGTACTCAATTATGTCGGTAAAAATTGAAAATCTAATAAAAATCTTAAGATCTAAGAATCGAAAATTAAAAAAAGGTACAAGAATAACTTATAATCTGCAGACTTTATCTCCTACTACTATTGAAATTATAGTATCTTTAAATATTAGCGGTGAACACTTCTTACGATTAGCAAAGAAAATAGCAAAACAACATAAAATTGAATTCTTAAGAGAATATGATTTCAATATGTCAAGATGGAGTGAGCCTGCGGAAGTTAAACCAATATATTACATCTCTGGAATTAATTGTGAACGTGTAGATCAATTTAATGAAGCGCTGAATAGGATTCTTTCAGCGAAAGATGAATTATATCAGGTAGAACTAGCAGCTTAACAAGAGATAATTTGATAATGGGGAGGATTAATAATAACATCAGAATTTCTTAGTTTAAATGATTTACTCAAAGAAAAAAAACAGATATTTGAAGATCTTAAAATAATTTCTAATACTCCAGGACCAACCAGATGTGTTGCAAGAGTAAAATGTAATTTTGATATAAGACTTAGTAAAAATGAAGAATTTCCGATTTTCAATGAGATAAAAAAGATTGTTAGAAGATTCAACAAAAATCATAATATAAATATTCTTATAAAGCAGCACCATGGAAATTTATTACTTTTAACAGGTTTTGATGATTTTCCATCAAATGATGAAATTAGAAATATACCTATAACATTGGGTTCTCATTTAGATGAAATAACATTTATGGTCACAAAGAAATATATATATGATTCCAAAAAAGCAAGATTAATTAATCCAATATTTTGTGCAAAACCTTTAAAAAGGCGATATTCCAATGATAAAAAGCGTATTTTAGACGTTTATGGTTTCAGAAGTGAAGGAGGAAAAAGATTATTTAAAAAGGTTGGTGATGGTTATCTATATATGGAAGAAAATGGTTTTTATTCAAATGATACCGAGTATTATATAAAATCAGTCGAAGCTCCTAATTTTAGAGAAGGAGATTTAATTGTTTTTAGTAATAAAAATCTACAGACTAAATTTAACAACGGAGATGGCATTATTTTCGAAGGAAAAGCCTTGGATGATAGAGTAGGGGTATTATCTCATTTATATACAATGAGAGAATTAGCAAAAATAAAGATTAAAGCCAAGCTAATATTAGTTGGAGATGAAGAAGGTGTATGTAGTGATTTAGCCTGGGCAAAACTAACCAGACCAACTTTTAAAAAATATTGTAAGAAAAACGGAATAATTATAGTTTGTGATGGAATAAATGGTTTTAGTTTAGAGGAATTCATATATATGGGTAATACACATGTAAATAAAGCAATTATTCCTGTTTATTTGGCAGCTGGTAAGGGTTCTGGAGATCCAGGAATCTTTTCTTTAATGAGGGATAAAGTAATTCCGAAAATTAAAGAAATTAGTTCATTTGAAGGAGTAACTACAACAGACTATATTAGTCGCAGTTTTGATCCTAAAATAATGGATGATTTTTCTTCTATCATTTTTATTGATTGGTCAAATGGACCAGTTAGAGATCCGACAGCTATTTGTCATTACTATGAATCAGTTTCAATTAATCAAGTGATTCATATAATAGGAGTCACTTTCTATTCATATCTTTATTTTTATCATTATTATGAAGAAGAATTAAAGGATTTATTGTCTAAAATGAATTTAATTTAGAAAAATTGAATTATTTAATACGATAATATATTTTAATAGTTATTCTATCTATTTCTTAATGACATTAAATTAAATCAAATATATCTTTAAATAAAATAAAAATTAGAAATTAAGATCTACTCTTTTTATTGTTCACTTCCACAAGTTTCGCAGAATTTAGCTTCTTGTTTTATTTGATATCCACAATGACTACAAAATTTTGTATTTGGAATTAAATTTTAATTCTGCGTTAAATTTTTATTCGGTATATCAAAATTATATATAACAACAAGTATTATTATGATAGGAACACCAATTAAAATAAATGTCGTTAAGTATGGACCATTTTGAAGTATCATAATTCCACCAAATGTTATTATACATGTTGATATGATCAATGAATTAAAAAATTACTATAAAATCGTGAACACATCAGAACTAATAAGATTTATTATTGGAAAGATACATAGATTGACTTTTGAGGATGGATCTTTATATTTAATATCAAAGGAGTTAGGAATAGGAGAAATTAAACAAAAGGAAGAGAAAAATGATAGCGAGGATATAAAGATTTCTGATATAAAAATTTCTGAAATAAAAGAAGGAATGAAGAATATTTCTTTTTTGGAAGTGTGAAATTAAGAAAAAATATTTTCTCAATAATTTATCTATATTCTCACGAATTTTTCTTCATTTTCAAAAATTATTCTTTGTTGCATTAGAATCAAGTATCTCTTTAGCTTTATTCCTAATGAGTTCATTTAACATCTCAGAAACAGATCGATACCCTAGCTGTGGATTATCATTAATATATTTTTGAAATACCTCAAATAACTCATAATTTATCTTCAAATCATACTTTTTCTTAACCATTAATTGAAAAGAATAAATAATATCTTTAAAATATGGTTTTTAAGAGACTTGAAGGATAGATTTATATTATTATGATGATTAAATAATATGATAATAATATGATAATAATAATTTAATAAAAAAGGTGAATCAAAAATGAAAAATAAGAAATATGTAATAATGGGTATTTTAATTGGAATGATTTTAATGACAATGGGAAATCAAGTAACAGGTATAGTGGAGTTATCTACAGAGATTGAAGATGAAATTAAAATAACAAAATTGAAAACAAGTGATTATTATGAAGAAAGTTCTGGTATCTATATAGGAAAAACTAATGAATATGACATTGTCATTATTTCTGGAAATGAATTATATTACATTAATGATACTAATAATGGAACGCTATATAAAGTTAATTTGGATGATCCAACTTTTACATCTAATCTTGTTCGTGGAAATTTAGGTGATATTAGAGATATGTGTAAATCTGAGGAAGATATGTATTTAGCTACATATGAATATAATAGTGCAATCATGAAGTTAGATTTAGATACATTAATGTATAGCAAAATTGATTCATCCCCATCTGGGGTTCCGTTAAAAATATCTGCATATTTAGGTTTAACTCATCGGTTAGATCTTTTATGGACAACATATAATGATGTGTATCATTGCACTAATTCAACTGGGTTATGGGTTACCTCACTTGTTTTAGATGGTATATATCCAGAGGGAGTTGATATTGATTATACTACTGATGCAATTGGTTATAATTCAACGAATATATGGACTATCAATATGATAAGTAAAACTTACAATCTTAGGGTAACTAGCACAGATATTAATAGTGTATGTATTAATGGTGATGAAATATATTATGTAAGAGGTCAATATAATGATTTGAAAAATGGACAAATTAGAAAGTATGATATAAGTGAATCGACTACAACAATGATTAAAAATGATTGTGATTACCCTACAGATGTTGAATATGCTTCAGGTTATGTTTATTGGATAGATAAATCATATTGGAGCACAGACGCGATGATTTATAAGTGTTATTATAATGGAGATTATCTAACAAAAATTTCAAGAGCTTATGGTAATAGTTTCTCAGGAAAGATTGAATTTATGTCTAATCAAGAATATGGTGTATATTATGATACTTGGAGTTTTATAGAAAGTAATATATATGTAGTTAATGGAAGTGATATAACACCACCCGAAACGATTGAATGGAATTCTTTCAATGAAACAATTGATTTTAATAGCTGGCATATAATCGATTGGGAAAAATCTTATGATTTGAATGGAATACAGGATTATGAATTATTAGTTTCTAATGTAGAAGATTTTTCTATTTATAACACATATTGGATTCCAGATGATGGTGAATTAAGTCATTCATATCAGAGATACGATTTTTCTAATATGGGATATG
The DNA here is from genome assembly GCA_016839905.1 of Promethearchaeota archaeon. The sequence continues at coordinate 10,551 of JAEOTJ010000399.1, forward strand.
GAGATTATTATTATAAGATAAGAACTAGGGATAATAATTTGCCAACATCAAATATAGGTGTGTGGAGTGACATATTAAAGATTTCTTATCCAGAACCAGAAGAATCAAAGGAAACAGAGGAACCTTCAATTCCAGGATATCCATTAATACTACTCTATGCAATAGGAATAATATCAGTAATATATATTATTAGAAATCAACAAAAGAGATAATAAGATTTTTTAAATCTTTTTTATTTTAAATACAAAAGAGAATGAAAAAGTCTTATCATTCTTTTATATGTTGTATCATCATTGTCTTTTGAATCTTTATTTATCCTACAAATTTAATTGATTAATCTTATTAACAATAAAAGTTTCCAAGTTAAATAAGAATTTTAAAAACTAAACAGAGGAATTCTTTTAAAATTTTCAGAATTAAGTATTTTCAAATATTAAAAATTAATGAGGGAATGAAAATTGGCATATATCCAAATAACTGATGATGAGATAATTATTAATACTGGAATACATGAACCGAGACTTAAAATATACAATAAAGGAGATTATAAGCAATTACGAGCACGAGAAAAATATGAGGAAAAATTATCAGATTTGATAAGTTTTTCAGTGATTACATCTTCATTAAACAATAGTAAGCCCCTTTTTATTTATTTTCTCAATAATTTTTCCTAATTCTCATTAATTATTCTTTATTCTCATAAATTATTCTTTGTTATATGTCCTAATCATACAAGAAGACAATGATTCTCCATTAAATGGATGTGGATTTTCTGCCCAATACTTAATAGGATCAAGGTTCATTGTTTGTTATTTTTTATATCCTATTCTTTTCTTTTAACTTACTACTACTAGAAATTAATTACATTGTTTATATAAAGTTTTTATCTGTTTTTCAAAAAAAGGACTCAATAAGAATAACTTTTCGTTTATAATAATTAAATCATATATTCCTTAATATGATAAGCAAGGGTTTCACTGAGAAATGGAGGAACTGCATTTCCCACATGTTTGAATTGATTTGAACGACTTGTTTTGAATATAAAGCTATCTGGAAATGATTGTAGCCTTGCTGCTTCTCTCACACTTAAAGTTCGATCAAGTTTGGGATGAATATATCTATAACCATCTTTATGAATGTGAGCAACAACCGTCCATGATGGTTTATTCCAAACTAATCTTTTTAATTTATCCCCAAATTTTTTTCCATCACCATAAGGCATACATTCCTTTATTGTTTTTTCTATAATTCTTTGAAATTTTACAAGATCAGTTTTATACTTCTTATGGTTTTTATAAAAGTTTTTTATCTTCTTAGGTAAATCTTTATAATTATCTCCTTGATCCATAAACTCATAGATTTTTTTATCTCGCTTAGATGTGTTTCTTGGTATAAAATTATAAAGAATTCCATTATCTATTTTTTCTCTTAAATAATTTATATATGGATTATTTCTCAAAGCTTTATAATTTAATATTTCACCATAATCTGATGTATTAAAATCAATTAGGTCTTCAATTGCATCTTTAACTGTTAAATTAGATTCGTAAAATTTTAAAGGTCTAAACTTAGAATTTTTATCAGGAAAATTAAATATATTTGGTAATTCTATTTCATTATAATTATTCAAAAGCTCATTTTTTTCTATTAGAAGATTGCGTTTGCTAGCAATTTCTTTTGTATTACATTTTACCCCTAATAAAAATAATCTTTTTCTCTTTTGAGGAACATTAAAGTCCACAGCATTAAGTATTTTATCTTGGATTGAATAACATTGCTCTTTAAAATCAATTTTTATTTGATTGATAACTGCACCATTATCAAATGATTTCATACCAGGAACATTTTCAATTAAAAAGACTGAAGGTTTAAAATATGATACATAATTCAAATACCTCTTGTATAGAATGTTTCTTGGATCATTATAGAACCAGTGAGTCTTCTCATTATATTCTAAATCATCTAGTTTTAGCTCAGGGTCATCCCAGATTTGCTCTCTTATTAGTGATCTTATTTTTGGTCTTCCTACATGAGAAAAACCTTGACATGGTGGACCTCCAATTATTAAATCAAAATTTAAATCAGTTACATCTAATAAATCTTTAATACTATTCGGAAAACCATCGTTTTCAGTAAGATCTTGACAAAGGACTGCAGAATTTTTAAAATTAGCTGAATAAGTTTTGCAAGCAGAAAAATCATTGTCAATACCTAATAGAACATTGAATCCTGCTTTTTTAAAACCTAGACTTAAACCCCCAACCCCACAAAATAAATCTAAAACATTAATTTTTCCATTCTTATAGTTTAGTTTTGTAAACTTTTTTATCTGTTTTTCATTAAAATCATCTACCTTCTCTTTATAACTCATAAACCTTCTGTGTATTCTTAAGAATGAGTCCTCCGAGATCTGCTCTTCCTGTCGAAATTTTTTTTTTTTAAAAATTAATCCTTTTTCCTTATAATAGCAAGTATTATTCCATTTGAATAGAAGTTGCTGATTTACAGTCATTTATATGAGTTTTATTTTTGATCATTGTTCTATGAATAAATTTAATCACTAATATTTTTAAATGAATTGTTTTTCCTATAAAAACAAATGTCTGAGATGAAACAGATTTGGCATTTTGGAACTTTTGGTAAACATAATGTACCCCCAAAATCTAAAACAGCATAATTAAATCTTATGTAGGAAGAGATAGGCAGTAATGATTCAGAAAATTCCCATAAAAATTTATCAGTTTTTGGCGTTGGTGTGCGGCTTGTAACATTAAATATACGGTGATATACTCGAATAAAATTACTATCTAGTAATGCTCTTTTTTTCTTAAAACCAAAACATAAAATGGCATTTGCATTATAGTCACCAATTCCAGAGAGTTTTTTTAAATCATTAAAAGTATTTGGTATCTTTTGTTTATATTCATTCCTAATTTGATCCCTTAATTTGATTATTTTGGATGCTCTATATTTTAAACCTAAGGATTTAATTAATTTGAAAATAGTATCATAATCTGAATTAAAGAATTTTTCCAAATTTGGATATTTTTGTAAGAATTCAATATAAACTGAAAGCACTTGATTAGCATTTGTTCTTGTTAGTAAGATTTCACTTATTAATACCTTATATGGTGTTCTATCTTTTCTCCAAGGATAATCTCTTAAGTTTTTTTTAGCCCATTCTAAGATTGCTTCTTGAAATCTCTCTTTAATTATTACTATAGAAATATCCTCAATAATTATCATCCTTACTTTTTTTTTAATATTTATTTATTATATAATTTATTTTATAGAAAATCAATATAGATATTAATATAAAAATAATAATATTTCAATTGATGATATTGAAATAAAAATGAAAGAAATAACGACAAAATTAAGTGCTTCCGCAAATGTAATTCAAGTATTAGGAGATCAATTGATTAGCAATGATTCTGTTGCTTTAATAGAATTAATTAAAAATTCTTATGATGCAGGTGCTACAGAAGTCGAGATCGAATTTAAAGGCGCTCTAAAGGAAGGATCTGGAGAAATAATCATAAAAGATAATGGTAATGGAATGGATTTAAAAACTATAAAGGAAGCATGGATGGTAATTGCAACAAATTTTAAGAAAATTGAAAAAAAAAGGACTTCAAGGAAGAGATCTATACTTGGAGAAAAAGGAATAGGAAGATTTTCTGCATCAAAACTAGCTAAAAAACTAGTTATGATAACAAGTTCCAAAAATGATGAGGAAATTTGCGTTCAGTTTGATTGGGAACTTTTTACAGATATTAATAAAATGTTAGATGATTTTGAGATTGTGATACAAATTGGAAAACCTAATAAATTTTTATCACAAGCAGGTACGATTTTAAAGTTAGTTGGTTTGTGTAGTGATTGGAATAAATCAAAGGTTAATAAAATCACAAACAATTTGACCCGATTAATTAATCCTGTAAAACCTATTGAAGATTTTCAGATTAATATTAAATTTTCAGATAATGAATATAAAGAATTTAATGGTATTTTAAAACCTCCAAAATCTATTGAAAATCCTCTTTATAAAATGAAAGGAAGTGTGGATAAATCAGGAAAAATAAATTTTGAATTTAGTACAATAAAGAATATTCCATCAGATAGAAAATTTCTGAAGAAGGAGGTTAAACAATTAAAATTTAAAAAAACAATCCCATTTGATTTTGAATTTAGAGTCTGGAATTTAAGTTCAAGTTCAATTAAAGAATTATCTCATGCTTTAAAGGTACCCATGAAAACTATCAGAGAAGATATAAAATTTGTTGCAGGAATAAGTCTGTATAGAGATAACTTTAGAATTTTACCTTATGGAGAGCCCAATGATGATTGGTTAAGATTAGATTTAAGAAGAGTAAATTATCCAACTTTCAGATTAAGTAACAATCAAATAGTAGGAACAGTAACATTTCAAGAAATAGATGCCACTTTACTTAAAGATCAAAGTAATAGACAATGATTAATAGAAAATGACCAATTTGAGTTTTTAAAGGAAATCATAATAGAAGTATTAGTAATTTTAGAAAAAAAAAGAGCACCCCTCAAACAAAAGAAAATTTCAAGAGATTTTGGAAAAATTGAAAAAATTGGCGTAAAAGAATTAAAAGAATCGATTGAACGAAAGACTAATTCAAGTAGAAGCAAGAAAGCAAGAGATATTGTAAAAACAATTGGAAAAAAAGTTGCGGTAAAACAAATAGAGAAAATTGAAAAGCTATTTAGTGAAGATTCGATATTAAAAGTAATTGAATCCAAACTGGAAACCGAGGATCAAGAAACAGCTAGCCAAATGAAGGAGAAATTTAATATTCTAAAAAAAGCACAAAAAGAAACAATAGAAAGTTTAAAGGAAATTAAAAAGATTGAACCTCTAATTAAAGATCTTGAAAAAAATATCGAAGATG
>JAEOTJ010000400.1 GCA_016839905.1 Promethearchaeota archaeon
AGTCCATGTACTCAAGAGGAGCAAATTTCTTTATAGAAGTGTGTGATATCTGTGTGATATCATTAAGTTAGAAAACTTTTTTTTTTTTTTCGTGATACACAAAATATAGGAATTAGTCCACAAAAACAATTTTTATTAAGAAGAATAAGATTCATTTTAATTTTAATTGATTCTTTTAGCGAATATAAGATTAATAAGAAAAAATTATTGGATACATTTGATTTTTTCTTATAATTAAAGGAATTAATAAATGCTTGAAAAAAATAGTGAAACACATGTAACTTGGATTATGATTTTATTAAAGATGTTAAGAATCCGATGTATCGGGATGGTATACTCTGTTTCAATGGTTAGATTTATAATAAAATAATTCCTTATTTTAAAGTGATTCTTTGGAAAATATAAAAAGTCCTTTTTTTTAATTCATATTTTAAGGAGGAAAAAATAACTAATGCCTGAAAATATTAATGAACTTAAAGATCTTTTAAGGAAATTAAGAACTATTAACAAAAAAATTCAAGGTGCGGCTATTTTTTCCATCCAAGGACTTCCATTTTGTTCTGCGCTTGCTAAAGATGATAACGAGGGGATCATAAGTGCAATATCTGGAGCCCTAATAGCCGTTTCTGAGCGTGCAGTGGAAGAACTCGCTCGTGGAAATTTTAAACGTATTGTAATAGAAGGCGAAACGGGCAAGATCCATCTCTATAGAATTGGAAATGATGCGATCCTCTGTATAATCTGTGGAGATGAGATTTCTCTCAAAGAAAATTTTTTAGATAATTTTAAGCGTTTTAATCATAAAAAACAAGCTGTTGAAGTTGATTTAACTTAAAGTACTTGAATGAAGATATTTGAATAAATTTCATATCTCGAAAAAAAAAAAGATAGATAAAATAAAAATTAGTTATTTTTCAATTACTTCAAATGTGACTTGTACATCATTTATAATTCCATATTTAGTAGCAAAATTTAAAATGTATTTTTTCCTATGCTCAAAGGTCATATCAAAAAGGATGACAGCTGGCAACATGAATAACGCGATAATGATTGGCAAAGGTAAAAAGAATATGATCCCTCCAATATTGCCCGATTCTACAGTTATATATTCAGATACAATGGTATAGAAAGAAAAAATAACCGAAATACCGGCATAACCCTTCAATAGATATAAATACCACCCGCCCACGCTTCTTACTTCGGGAGGTATGTTTTTTTTCTCCATTTTTTTTTAATTGGAATAAATAATTCCGGAGTCAAGCAAGAACCAAACAGGAGAGAATAAAGCCAGCGCTATTCCTGAAGTCAATGAAAGTACAATAACTACACCTAGAATTGTGTATACCGGATCTCCTGACGGCGTATTAGATGAAAAGAGTAGATTACTTACTGCCGGATAGCTACTGAACATTATAGCAAAATTTAATGCCATTAAGGCAGGAAAGAATCCCTTAAGCAAGCCTTTAAATTTTTCTGGGTTTGGATCTTGTAATCTATGTATCCCATATGTCATTTTTGGGCCAATTACTCGTTTATGGATAAACAAAAATAAAGGTGCTAATAGATAACCAAAAAGAATCCCAATTATTGCTCCTACCCATATCATCGTAAAACAATAGAGAAATTGCAAACCTAAAGAATCTATTGGAATTATTTGCGTAAATCCTTGTTCGCTATTTACACCTGGAGTTAACATTATAACAGTCAATATGCCGATAACTGCTGCTGAAATTATTATTGGTTTAAAATATTTTTTTATTTCCATGAAATCACTTTTTTTAAAGATGTATAATTAGATTATAATTGAATTAATATTATCATATTATTATAAATAGTTTTCTCATCAAACGCTTATGCTTCCTAAATCCCATAGGAAATTACACTCGTCTTTTATTCGTGTATAATTATCTTAATATCGAGAGAATTAAATATTGCTAAATATTTTTAAAAGAAATTAGTATTTTTTAAAATTATATTAACATCATAAGAAAGAACTGATTAATAAGAAAAAATTATAGGAGAGGATTACTTTTTTTTTATAATTAAAGAAATTTTAATGCGTGAAAAAAATGTCCTCTGGCAATGAGCTAGCTTCTCTTAAGGATTGTCAAACAGATAAAGAAATTAAAAACGCTTTTAAAAAGATTGCGTCAAAAGACACCGATAAATATTTTCCTACCAAAAAACTAAAAGAATTAGGGTATATGAGAAAGATTTGTAAATGTGGAACTTCTTTTTGGACGGTTTATGAAGATAGAGAAGTTTGTGGGGATCCTGCATGCTCAGGAGGATTTCAAGTGGTAATAGATAATCCTTCTCAAATCCAGCTATCTTTTATTGGAGTTTGGGAGAAAATTGTTGAGGTTTTAGAACCTCGAGGCTATGTTCCCGTTAAAAGATATCCTTGTGTTGCCCGATGGAATCCCACCTCTGAATTTACAATCGCTTCGATTTCTGCGTTCCAACCTTTTGTCATTACGGGTGAAGTAGAACCACCTGCAAAAAAGTTAGTTATCCCCCAATTTTGTTTAAGATTTAATGATATCGAAAACGTAGGAATTACTGGCTCGCACTGTACAGGTTTCGTAATGATAGGGCAACATACCTTTGTTTCCCCTGAAGAATGGGATCAAGGACAATTATTCATGGATATGCATGATTTTATTCACAAAGGAGTTGGCTTAGCGAAAGAAGAAATAACCATACATGAAGATAGTTGGGCAGGTGGTGGATCTTTTGGATGCAGTCTTGAATTTTTTAGTAGAGGCGTGGAATTATTTAATCAAGTTTATACAATGTTTGAACAAACTCCAGAGGGTCCAAAAGAATTAACACTTAAAGTTCTTGATATGGGACTCGGTCAAGAGCGTGTTGCGTGGTTCTCTCAAGGAACCCCTAATATGTATGAAGCTATTTTCCCTCATGTATTATCAGAGTTGAGAAAAATCACAAAAATCGAATTAGATTTAGATTTATATAATCAATTTTCTCAGTACTCCGCATACTTAAATATAGACGAAGTTGAAGATATGGATGAAGCCTGGAAACAAGTCGCTAATGAATTGAATATTGCCGTAGAGGAATTAAAAGAAAAAATAATGCCCATGACAGCTCTTTATTCAATTGCAGAACACTCTCGTAGTTTATTGTTTGCAATCAATGATGGAAAGCTTCCTTCCAATGTTGGTGGAGGGTATAATTTACGAGTTATTTTTAGACGTGCAATTAGCTTCATAGATAAATTCAAATGGGACGTGGATATGGCAGATGTCTGTGTATGGCACGCTGAAGAATTAAAGGGCATATTCCCGGAGGTTTCTGAACACTTAGATGAGATTAGAGAGATTTTAAATGTAGAAAAAGAAAAATTCTATACCACAAAGAAAAAAGCGGGGAAAATATTAGAAAAAATCTTGAAAAAAGGCGAAATTTCAACTGAAACTCTAATTGAGATTTATGATTCTAATGGTATTAGCCCTGATATGGTTAAGGAGGCTGCTATAAAATATAATAAAAAAGTAAAAATTCCCGATAATTTTTATAATTTAGTTGTTGAAAGACATGAAAAAGTTGATCAAGTATACGCTACTGAGAGAAAAATAGAATTAGATTTAGAAGGAATACCGGAAACTAAATCCCTCTATTATTATGACTATACAGTAATATCTAATGATGCTAAAGTTCTTAAGATCATTGATAATATGATAATTTTAGATCAATCAGTTGCTTATCCAACATCTGGAGGTCAATTACATGATATCGGGACCATTAATAATCAAGAATTTAATGATGTTTTCAAACAGGGAAATCATATTATTCATATTTTAGATGAAAAACCTAAATTCAAAGAAGGAGATAATGTTATAATTGTACTTGATGAAAATTGGCGTAAGCAACTCTCTCAACATCACACTGCAACGCATATTGTAAATGCTGCCGCACGAGATATCTTAGGTAGCCATATAAATCAAGCTGGTGCCAAGAAAACACTTAAAAATTCCCATCTTGATGTAACCCATTATGAACAGATTACAAGAGATAAAATTTCAGAGATTGAAAAAAGAGCCAACGAGATTGTTGACCAAGGTATCGATCTTTATCTCGATTTCATACCACGAACAGATGCAGAACAAAAATATGGTATGGGATTATATCAAGGTGGTGCCGTACCAGGAAAAATGATTAGAGTTGTCGAAGTGTCGGGAGTAGATGTTGAAGCATGTGGAGGTACGCATTTAAACAATACATCTGAGACAGGTTATATTCATATTACAAAATCTCAAAAGATCCAAGATGGGATTGTGAGATTAACGTTTACCGCGGGTAATGCAACAGAAGAATTAAGAGAAAAACATAAACAAATACTCAATGAGCTAAAATCTATATTAAATGTAGAAAGAAAGGAATTAGTTGGGCGTGTTCAGGAGTTATTAACGAAATGGAAAGCTATGAATAAAGCTCAAAAATCAGGCAAATTTAATGAGAATATTATGAATCTCTCTTCTAATGAACTATTTGAGGGTGATGTTTTATCCGAACTTTCTCAAATTCTCAATATCAAGAAAGAAGATATACCTTCTAAAATCCAGAAATTATTTGATGAATGGGAAAAAGGTAAAGATAGAATGATAAAACTTACTACTCTTCTTAATGATGATAATCGTAAAGAATTTATTCAAAGTGCAAGACCATATAAGAATACTAAAATAGTATATGAAGAATTCAATAATTTTGAACAGAAAGATATTCAAAATTTTAGTAGTAATATATTTAAACTTTCGGATGACTTAATTACTATATTTTTAAACAGTACTGAGAAAGGAACTTATGTAACTGGAATGGTTGGTGCAACAGCTGCAGAAAAAACGGATTTCAATATGGGTAACTTTGTAAAGAAGGTTGCCCATCAATATGGGGCTAAAGCAGGAGGGAAACCTGATTTTGGGCAGGGATTTATTGCAGGAACTAGTGCATCTACGCATGATATTAGCAGTAATATAAGAAAGAGATTATTTCAAGAAGAAGATTGAAATTTATAAATACATCTATGACATTGATAGTTAAATCAAGTTGATTTAAAGTATTTATAACAAGAAAATATAAAAAAAATGATAATATAGCACCATATCTTTGTTATCAAAAGCAATTATTTGTGATCAAGTGGTCTCCATTGAAGAAGTATTAGATTATACTAATAAAAACTTATTTTAAAGAAAATATTAATAATCTATTAAAAATACTAATTTTAGCTCGAGCTATTCTCTTCATATCGCAGTGATTCTTTCTTTTCCCTTATCTTTTCACTCAATTAAAAGTACAAGCTTAAATACAACTTCACGCAACTTATATTTAAAAAAGGCGGGATTTATATCAATAAATTTTTATAATAATATTAGAAAAGTAATTTGTTGGATTTCTCTATGGGTATGAAAAAATTATTAAAATTAATAAAAAAAAAAGAGGCTTATGTAAAGATTAAGTCTTATGTCTCCAAATCAAAATTCGAGGAATCCATTAATTATATTATAAAACAGCTCGACCAGCAAATTAATAAAATTACTGGTCAGATAAAAATGGAATCATCTGATTAAAATTTATTTAAATTCTCATTGGAACAGCTATGACCCATCTTCTCGATATGTCTACTAGTTTTTATACTCTTCTTTTAATATAAAAAAATGAAATTAATATTCTATTTATAAAAGGAATTATGGCTCTATATCTGGGGATTAAAAATTAAAACCATAAATTTATTATTAATATTGAGAAAATGAATTCGATAAAAAAGAAAGTAATTGAAACAATCAAGAAACTTCCCGATAATGCTAATTATGATGATATAATGGAATCAATTTATGTTCAACAAATGATTACTAAAGGAATCGAGCAGTTGGATAATGGAGAGTCTATTTCCCATGAGGATGTAAAAGAAAGGTTTAAAGAATGGTTGAAATTAGATGGTCCCCTCTAGCGACTGATGATTATGAATCAATAATTAAGTATTATGAGAAACTGCCCCAAAATTTGCTCAAAACCTTGCTAAAAAAATTATCTATATTATTGAAAATGTATCTCAATTTCCCAAAATGGGTAGAATTGTACCTGAGGTAGAAAATGATAAAGTAAGGGAGATTATCTATCGAAATTTTAGATTAATATATCGAATAAACCAAAATTTTATAGAAATTGCCAGAATTATTCACGGTAGTCGCATTTTAAAGTTCTAACTTTTTAAAGTTTCCTTATTCCATTAAAATAAATATGACTCTTATTCTCTTTCTAATGGGATCATTAAGAATCTTTACTGAAATAGAGAATGAAAAGAATCGTCCCTCATGTTCGTATAAGATTCTTTTATATGAAACCTCAAGAATCTATTAAATAATCAATTTTATTAAATTCAATAACTTTAAAAAATAAAAATAAAAAAAATGAGTTAATTTACATGGTAAAAAAGATTTACATTGGAAAAAACAGGGTTTTAACGTTTACTTTATTTAGCATTGTATTTTTTTCTTCGATATTTTTCAATGGGTTATTATCTGATAATTCAAATACGAATGGCTCCATTGGAGAAGTTAAAGAATTACCGTTAAATAGCGCAGGAGAGATTTCAATTGCATCTCCTGAAAATAAAACCTACATAGAACCAATGAGCGGATACTATCCAGCATCATATGGATTTGAAAACGATGAAATTGGCTCGGATCCCGAAGGTTGGATCATATCTGAAGCTTCATCAACTTATCTTCAAGTATACTCCTCAATTGATAATCATAAAAATGTTATCC
>JAEOTJ010000401.1 GCA_016839905.1 Promethearchaeota archaeon
CGTTATAATGCTCTTTACATAAATATATTTTACGAAGTCTATTTTCATCTATTTTTAATCTTGCTCGTTCTACATATTTCCCATATTTTTCTTCGGCTAGAGATCGAATGGCACTTTCTCCACACCCTCTAACAGAGCATTTTTTTCCCTTTTTTGCTCCACTTATTATGTCACGTTTCTCTCGAAGTTCTTTCGGAAGTTTCATTATAAAACCTTAACTAAAACTTTAATAGAATGGAATTATGATTTTAAATATTCAATATTTTAAAATATTTGGTAATAAATGGAGTCAATAGATTTAACTTTTAACGAAGAAATAATAAAAAAAAAATTGTTCACCTTAGATTCTCCCTCAAGAACCGTTTTAAAAGATAGCTTTTTTACTCCCTCAGCTGTACTTTTTACTATTATTCCTCATGAAAACAATCCTTATGAACTAGTTCTAATTCATAGAGCTGATACAGGTTTGAAACATTCAGGAGAAATGTCTTTTCCTGGAGGTAAAATGGAACCAAGGGATAAATCTTTAGAAGATACTGCATTAAGAGAATGTGAAGAAGAAATTGGGGTTTCTCGTTCCGCCATAATATTATTGGGATGTTTACATGATTTTCCAACATTAACTAAATATATTATAACACCCGTAGTAGGATATTTTAGTAAGGATCAAGAGTTAATTAGAGATGAGAGGGAAGTTCAAGAAATAATAAAGGTTCCAATAGATTTTTTTCTAAACAAAAAATCATTTCGAGAAGAAATTATTGACTTTCAAGGTAAAAAGTTTCCAGTTTTCTATTTTAAATATAAAGCGAATAATAAAAAATATACAATTTGGGGAGCAACAGCTCACCTGATTACCACATTTATTCAAGTGGTCTATGATAAAAATCTTTCGAACATAAATCTTCAGCGTTTTACTATGAAAGAAATTAAACCTTTGAAAAATTATATTGAAATGAGACATAAAATGGTTAATGAAAAAAAATGATGGAATAACTTCTGTTCTCAATTAACTTTTTGTTTTTAGATATTCATCTATTGCCACTGCAGCTTTTTTTCCAGCACCCATAGCTGAGATAACCGTTGCACTTCCGGTTACTATATCTCCACCTGCATATATTCCTTCTAAATTAGTTAAGCAATTCTCATTAGATTCAATGTATCCCCATTTATTAAGATTTAATTCAGGGATTGATTTTGTGAGAATAGGATTAGCTTTAGCTCCAATTGCTAAAATGATTATATCTGTATCAATTATAAATTCTGAACCTTCTATCGGGATTGGTCTGCGCCTTCCTGAATCATCTGGCTCACCAAGTTTCATTCGTATACATTCCATTTGAACTGCGTTTTCATCATCATCTCCAATTATTTTTATCGGATTTGTTAAAAACTGGAATTCAATACCTTCTTCCATCGCATGATGGTATTCCTCGAGTCTTGCAGGCATTTCTTTTTCGGATCTTCTATATACAATTATGACTTTATCAGCACCTAATCTTAATGCTGTCCTAGCGGAATCTAAAGCAACATTTCCTCCACCAATAACGGTTACAATTTTTCCAACCTTAATTGGAGTGTCATATTCAGGAAATCTATAGGCTTTCATTAAATTTGCCCTGGTGAGAAATTCATTAGCCGTTAAAACACCATTTAAACTTAATCCTGGTACTCTTAAAAACATTGGAAGGCCTGCTCCAACTCCTATGAAAAACGCCTTAAAACCCATTTCCCTTAAATCTTCTATGGTTACTGTTTTCCCTACAATCGTATTATATTTTATTTCTACTCCAAGCATTTTTAAAGTTTCAATTTCATCTTTAACAATCTCCTTAGGTAATCGAAATTCTGGTATTCCATAAACTAATACTCCTCCTCCAGCATGAAAAGCTTCAAAAAGAGTAACTTCATAACCTTTCATCGCAAGGTCTCCAGCACAAGTTAAACCTGCTGGACCCGCTCCAATGATGGCAACTTTTATTTTATTTGGTGCTTGGCAATCAGGACATTCCTTAAGTTTATTCTTTCGTTCCCAATCGGCTACATATCTTTCTAAATAACCAATTGCAATTGGTTCCCCTACAGATTTTAATAAACAAGTTTCTTCACATTGGGTTTCTTGTGGACAAACTCTTCCACAGATGGCTGGTAATAAATTATCTTTTTTAATACGATATAATGCATCGATATTTTTTCCTAATTTTAATAATCTTATGAATCCAGGAATATCAATATTAACGGGACACCCCTCAATACAGAGAGGTCTTCCACACTGTAAACATCTCTGAGCTTCCTCTTTCATCATTTCTTCCGTTAAACCGAAAGGAACTTCGTTAAAGTTTTTAATTCTTTCTTTTGGAGGCTGTTGAGGCATAATTGGTCTCTTTCCTTCCTTATAAGCTTTCTGTTTTCCTTTAGAAATTCTACCAAGCATAACTAGCCTTTTATCATCGTCAGATATTACTTCTCTCTCGATAATGCCTAGGTCTAGTGCTTTTTGAAATAGCTCTGCTCCTTTTTTACTTCTAATAATTACAGTAGACCATCCTGGTTGTGATCCAATAGATCCAACCGAAATATCAGCTTGCTCAGAAGTAAGATCATCACAAAAGAAACAACCTAACCTACCATATTTCTTAATCTTCTTTAAAGGAATATCAACTGAAGTACCGTCATTATTATAAAGAAAAAATCTGCCCTTATCAATGTCCATCTTTTTAACATCATCTACAGATTTGTCAAATTCATTTTTTAAAAGGTTTAAAATTTCCTGATAATCAAAAGACTCCATGCAAAATAATCCAATTTTTAATGTAATATTATCATAAAAGGGTTTATTTAATGGATAGACAGATATTTTTTTAAGTGCTTCCATCATGCAAGGTGTTCCCACCACAGCAATATTATTATATTTCTTAGACTCCTCTAAAATTTTTAGAGATGGAGAATTACTATATCTTGTTCCCGCGGTCTTCAGTAAGTTTTCTCCATTTTCAATGATGATAGGTGCTGGCTTGTGAGGCTCATCTGATGAGCTCACAGCCAATGCACCGTCAATCATACCTACTTCAAAAGCTGTTTTAAGTAGAGTCGTCACGACTCCACCGTCTTGAGCGAAAGACATTATAGCGTGATCAGTTGAATGAGCAGTATATACTTCATAATAACTATTTATTTGATCCGAGGTTTTGATTTTAGAATCTTCACTTACTTTCACTTTCTTTAAGGTCTTAGGAAAGAATGATCTTGGACAACATGCAAAACATATCCCGCAATTAATACAAAATTCTTGATTTATAGCAAATTTTCCGTTGGAATAATCAATAGCATTTACCGGACAAATTGCTACACATAAACCGCATCCACAGCATAAATCTTTATCTTTAATTATTGAAACATCTGGAAATAAGCCTTGAATTTCATTTACATCTATATTTGCCTGAAAAAATCTTGATTTTTCACCTAAAAAGTCTAGAGAACCCAATTCTTTCAAATATTCAATATTATTAATTAAAATTTCCTTAGGAATATCTAAATCTCTAAGTAAATTATCAATATCAATCTTTCCCAGGTCTTTTATTTTTTTAAGAATTAGATCTCTTTGATTTTCGGCTTGCTGTAATGAATTTATGAAGACATCAAATTCTTCATTATTATATTTTTTAGCATTAAGAATCTTTTCTTTATTATCAACTAAGTTTTTAATAAGAACTAATGGACTCTCCATTTATAGAAAACCTCCCGTTTTTTCTAAAGCTTCACATTTATGTTCAAACTCTTCCTTACTTACCGTTTCTTGCTCTATAAATCTCCTAGCACGTTTTAGAAGATTATCAAAATCAACCAGATGTCCATCGACATCAGGACCATCAACACAGGCGAAGTAAATTTCACCTTCCACAGTAGAAAATCTACAACCTCCACACATGCCCGTACCATCAATCATTATTGTATTTAAAGATACCATCGTTTTCACTTTAGGTAGATCACTTGATCCATTAGTTGTTAGTGTGACAAATTTCATCATTATTAAAGGGCCTATAGCAATTACAAGACTTAAAGGTTCTTTCTTTAATAAATCCTTGAGAGGGTCTGTTACCAATCCTTTAATTCCTTCACTTCCATCATCTGTACAAATTATTAACTCATCACTAACAGCTTGCATTTTATCTTTCCAAAATAACAAATCCTTTGTTCTAGAACCAATTATTGAGATAACTTTATTACCCGCTTCTTTTAATTCTTTTGCCTGAGGAAAACAAGGAGCAATTCCAACTCCACCCCCAATTATAACTACAGGATTTTTAAAAGTCTCAATATGTATTTCATTTCCTAAAGGACCAACTACATCGAGTAACTCATCCCCTCCTTTCAACTTAGATAATAACTTTGTAGTTTTTCCAACAACCTGAAAAACAATTGTAATAATGCCTTTTTCACGATTATAATCAGCGACAGTTAATGGAATTCTCTCACCAGTTTCATTTATTCTTATTAAAACAAAATTACCCGCATGTGCTTTTTTTGCTATCAAAGGAGTACTAAGTTCCATTTCATATAATGTCCCACTAGTACCTAATTCCCTTTTCATTAATATTTTATAACCCATTTAAAACCCTCTAGTTTATTATTTACAATTTTTTATAAAAATAAAAAAGATTTTATAATATAAATTAAAATTTATTGATAAATTTTTTATTTTTGTTTCATAATTTCAATAGTTTCGCTGAACAAAATCTGACTCGCTAAGCTGAAAGCATTGTTATAGTTGTATATCTTCTTACCTCTGTCTTCTGAAGCTGCCTTAAATATATTACTTTCAACCTTATATTTCAGTCTTCCAACGGCTAGTGCTCCAATTCCAGTAATTCCAGGAATAATCTCATCATCGTCATATTTAGGTTTCAAGCCCTCGATTCCATATGGAGGTACTAAATTGATATCACATACAATCTTGTTTTTATCCAATTTTGCTAGCATTTCGCTCGAGACCATTTGGATTCCTGCTTTAGCGACGGACCAAATAATATCAGCATCTTTAAGAAGCTCAAATTTCTGGTCATCATTAGCACCAAGAATACCAATGATTTCATTTGCACCTTCTCCAGCCATACTATTTAATTTTTTAGCTAGATCTTTAACAACTTGTTCTCTACGAGAAGTAATTACGGGATTAGCTCCATTCTTCGCAGCCAATAATGCTGCTATTTGCCCTACAGGACCTGTACCGCCTAATATGGCTATTTTTTTCCCAGAGATGTCATTCCATCCTTTTTTTCGTGCTACTTCTATAGTTTTTGCTACAACAGCCGTTGCAGTTGTATGAGATCCTCGAGGATCAATAATTACAGGAGATTCAAAGGGAGGTACAAGTGCCCCTAATACTGTCTCTGCCACCTTATCCGCTTCATCTACATCTGAACCCCCAACAAAATAAACTGTAGGAGCTCCAACCTTCCTCGAAAACATAGCATCTTGTACTAATTGTGTTACCTGGTCCGCTTTTATATTATTATAAGGAATAACTACATCAAAACCGGCATCATAAGCCATATTTATATCAAATGGAGACGCATTATCATCCGTGTCAAAAAAATAACAAATCTTATCTGTTTTTTCTTTCTTCTTAACTTTTATTGGAGTAATGTTAAAAATTGACTCATTCAAAATACTATCAATAGAATTTTTTACCATATTAGCACTTCTTTCAACTTTTATTTGTTCTACTTTAATACCCAACTCATCTGCTAATTTAGAAATTCCCTCAAAATGGCGTTCATCACAGATAAAGAGAGCTTTTTGTTTCTTTTTCTCAAGCGATTTCGCTATGTTAAGGATTCTCATCATCATCCACGCTTCTCTAACTTCATATCTAACTTCATCTTCTTTTATACCATATTGTTGAGTTAAATATTTTCTCCACACTAATAGTCGTTGAAATTTAAAATTATCTTTCGGAATTCCTCCTGCTTCCTTTCTCATCTCTTCAATTTTCTCTGAAATTTGTTCTAAAAGAGTTTTATGATCGCCTAATGCTGATGAAAGATATAATTCTGCATTTTCAGAAATATCTACAGTTTGAAATGGTATGTTTTTTGCCTTAAATAGAGAGTATAAAGGATCATCCTGAGAGGGAGTCTCTTCTGCTCTACTGCCATTCTCCTCTACACCAAAATCTGGCTCATACTTTTCTATAAGGTCACCAACCATTCCAAGATATTCTTTTGAGATAAGCCGTAAATCTCCGATTAAATCTTGCTTGTCTTGTTCAGTGGCATCAAACCACCAGTCAATTTGAAACTCGCTTTCAAGTAGTATTAGTTGTAGGCTCTTTTTATTTAATGGACTTAATTCTAATACTTCCATGGATTGATCTCCTCCTGGACCACGGCTTTATTGGGGATCACATGTATTATATTATCTCCACATATTATAACTTCAATACCAAGCTTTTTAAATTGCTCAACGAGTTCTGTGAATATATTATCTTTAGTAATATGTACTAGTGATACCTTTTCACTTTTACATTCAGCTACTAAGTCTAGAACTTTTTTAACAATCCATGTGGGACGTACATTTCGTTCTACAATTTTTTTCTTTTCTTTAAGCTCTTCTGTAAGATTTTCAATCCAGCATTTTAAACTCTCGGCTTTATGTGATTCTTTATCCTTAACCTTCTCCAGAGCTTCGAGCAATTGATTTATCTCTTCATCTAATTCAGAAATTTCCACATAAATATAATCCCTAGCATGCTGAGGCATATCAACTTGATAAATGGGGATGTGTAATATATTTAATAATTTTGCTAAAGATGTCTTTTCGAATTTTTTGAAATCACCTTCAGTAAGATCAACAGTAGAAAGAGTTAAAGGTATATTTTTCAAAAATTCATATGTTTTATCACTACTTTTTAATAAATAGACAATTATACTTTTATTATTTAGTTTTTTTAATTCCAATACTTCCATTCTAAACCACCACCTCTTCTTTAATATTTTTATATATTAAAAATGATTTATCAATTTGATAAATCTCTTTTTTTACTATGAAAAAAATGGTGACGAAATATTTAAATGTTATTAATTTTTTCATATTTTCTCTATAGGATCACGATCATCAATTGTTCCCAATCCCTAAATCTCTATCATATCCAACAATCCAATGCACGATCACGATCACTCTAAATTATCTCTATTTATTATATATGATCATATCCATAAAAATACAGTTTTAGATCATTAAATACTATTTTTACTTTTTATAATAGTTATATTTTTTAAATGTTACGATATGATCATTAAATGACACTTTTTTCACCATTTTATATTCAATTAACAGCTTAGAGATATATAATATAAGGATAAGACATAATGAATAGGATTAATTATATGGATTTTCATAAATTTCATTTTAAATCTTTAATTTTTGTAATCATCAGAGTAAAAAATAATTTTTGGCCCTTGATGGTTAGAGTGGTCTCTGACGCTGGGCTTCAAACCCAGTTATCCTGTGGAGGGATAGGGGTTCGATTTGGAGTGAGATTCACTCATTTCCCGAATTTCCCCTCGAGGGCCGCCAAACTTTAAATAAAATAAGTGAAAATAATGGTTGATTTTAATAATATTATTAAATTTTTTGAAAGCTCACCCATTCCTAAAAATATGCTCAATAGAGGACAATTAGTGCTTAAAAACTTCCTAAAGCCAATGAAAATACTTTTTGAACAAAAAAATGTTCCGAAAGAACCATGGAGTGATGAGCAGATCGATTTTTTACTTCGATCTCTTTCAAATATGGATACGGATAAAGATGATAATGCTTCTCGTGTTGGAGAGAGAGAGGCAAGAATAGCATCAAAATTGCATTTAAAAACATCGGGCGGTTTTTGTCACGGTGTTGGGAGGAGTGGATTTCTAACAGCACCCCAACCAAAAGCTCCCGGTGCTTCAATAATGTATGAAATTGCTAATTATTTATCCCGGAACTTTTTAAAAAATTTTGGATTACCAAATATCAAGGATTCAATAGTGGTTCCTTTATGTACAGGAATGTCTTTAGCCTTGTGCATTGGAGCTTTAAAACCAGATTGGAATGATAAAAACTTCATTAATAAACGGTCCGTGTTAGTTCCACAAATTGATCATAAATCTATTTTAAAATCCTTGGATTTAATGGGTGTTAAAGCCAAAATAATAAAAGGCAAAATTTTCAAAGATGCTGTTAGAATTCCAATTGAAGATATTAAAAAGAATTATGATGACAGTTGTTTTGCCGTTATTTCAATTACTAGCTTTTTTCCTCCAAGGGAGTATGATGATTTAAAGGAAATTAGCAAGTTCGCCAAGGAAAAGAGCCTTGTTCATATCATTATCAACGCATATGGAGTACAATGTTATGAATGGATGAGTCTAATTCGCTCTGCTATAGATGCAGGGAGAGTAGATGCAATTATTCAATCAACGGATAAAAATTTTCTTACTCCTATAGGAGGTGCTGTTATAGCATCCCCAAATAAAGATATTATTACAAAAATCAGCCAAGCTTATGCAGGTCGAGCATCAGCGACTCCCATTGTAAATTTTTTAATATCAATGCTCTCTTTAGGAATTAAAGGTTATCAAAAGTTAATGGAAAAGCAACAGGAAAATTGGAAATTATTAAAAGATAAAATGAATGAACTTGCCAGTGAAATAAATGAAAGATTATTGAATGTTTTTAATCCCGTTGCCGTGGCAATGTCTCTTGAAAAATTGAATCAAAAACAATTATCTGCACTTGGAGGGGCACTATATAATCTACGTGTTACTGGTCCAAGAGTGTTTAATCCTAATAAAGATATATTTGGTATGTGTTGCGATGATTATCACGCACCATATATCGTTATGAACTCAGCAATTGGAGCTACATCTAAAGACATTTTGAGCGCAGTTGATAGATTCAAAAAAGCATATCAACAAGTAATCTCATGAAGAAATTATATTTTTATTAAAATAAATATCTAAGTAAATATGATAATCAGAAGAAAACATATAAAAACTATATATATAATTATAGAATTAAGAAATATAATTAATTAATTTTATTTTAAGAGGGTTTCTTTTACATGGAAAATAGACTTTTAGAACAATATAATACATCTATTAAAGATTCATGGAAATCAGAATCCTTTAATGAAAATTACCCCCCATTAAATCATAGGGAATTATTTGAAATAGCATATCATACTAGCAATTCTGTAGCTTCTAGAACTATTTCATTAAAGCTATCTCAAGATGAAAACAAAGGAGGCTCAAAAGCCATCTTATACTCATCATCTTCTAAAACTTTTAAAAATATAGAAGCTTTAGACGGTACACTAAATATAACTATATATTCTAATGATGATTCATGCTCTGAATCATTGAATAATATTAAACCTAAAGTTTTAGCAAGAAAAGAGAACTATGCTTCTAAAGAAAATGATGTTAAAATTCAAATTCTTAAAACTATTTTAGTGGAGAGAAAATTAGATGAATGTGCAAATCTAGTAATGTTAAATGATAAGAATAGAAAGGTTTACTTTGCAATCGGAGATGCACGAGAATCGGCCGCAGTAGTACCCATGTTTATGGAAGCTGAAGGTGCGAGTTTAGTACAATTAGCCTTAAATAAATGGATGACAACAGCCCAACGACTACCTCAAGAGGAGAATTTCCCTAAAGACCATATCGGTGGGATTTTAAAGAACCTAACACAAATTAAAAAATGGTTATTAACTCTAGTTTCTAATTTCTTAGATAAATAAAACTTTTTCTTAATAATTACTTTAAATTTAGGAAATATTTCATAATATTAAAAAGTCCTATTAATAAAAAAAGTGGTCCATAGGGGATTTTCGATGAATTCGAATTGAATCCTTTTTTCGAACCCCCGATCTCGGGCATTTACGCGACACAGACAAATCTTCTTTTTTATTGTGCGTCTATGGGGCCTTATAAGACCCGCGCTTTAACCAAGCTGAGCTAATGGACCCAGAAAGGTATTTTATCTAAGTTATATATTCTTGTTTTCTTCTTAGAAATTAAAAATATATTATAATCTAAAAAAGGCATAAAAAATAAAAATTTTTTTATAATCAATATGATATTATGATATTATTACTAAGATTTTAAATTAAATAATAAAAAAATTCTTCAATTTATTTATAAACTTGAAATGGTGAAGCAAACATGGCAGAAATGCTAACAGATCTCATTCAAAACATATATGGAAGAATTGCAGGTCTTGGAAAATCCATACAAGATTTAAAAGCATCTTTAGATGCATTAAATGCAAACATCGAAGATAAAGTAACAAAATTATCTGAAAAAATAGGAGATTTTTCTAAAGAAATTGATATAACTAAAACAAAGCATATAGAAACAATAAAAACAATCGGAGAAGGAGTTACAACTGAATTTTTGAACATGCAAAGAGGTTTGGGATTAATGGATTTTAAGAACTTAATAGAAAATCTGGAAAACTTTTCTGTATTATCAAGTGAAATTTTAAATCAAGATACGGTGAATTTACTTCTTTCCGAAGCAATAGAATCAGTAAAATCTTTAAAAACCCAAATACATAAAGAAGAAGAATAAAAATTATTTAAAGGTGAAAATATGGCTGAACAATTACTTGAAGAATTGATCGAAAAAATTAATCAAATAAACGCTAGTTTAGAGGGTACAATTGCTCAAATGAATAATATGGGAAATTCAATAAATGCAATGAGTCAAAAATTTAGCGAAGAAACAGTTAGTCTTACAGAGAATATCCGACTCATTGTAGAAGTATTAAAACAATTTCGAGTGCAGTCTGGAAAAAGCTTACAAGAACTTTCAGATGACTTCAATGAGAAAATTAAAGAACTTTACGATAAAAAATCAATAGAAGCAATCCTGGATGAAGAAAAAAAGTCAATTGAAATTATAAAGCAAGCTTCCAAAGCAGTTGGAAATAATTTATATTTTGCTCAATTATTAACAATTATTCAATCAATTAGAGAAGAAACTAATAGAATAATTGGCGGAAAGACTTAAATTTTTTATATTTATTCTTAA
>JAEOTJ010000402.1 GCA_016839905.1 Promethearchaeota archaeon
GCCCATTTATTCATTTTTTTCCATAAAGCCCTTATTTGGGGATCCTCGTTTTCCCATAAATTCAACATATTTTTTACTTCTTCATTCAAATTTTTATCTTCTTCCTCTTCCTTACTATAAATGACATAGAAATCTCCCACATAATGGTCAGATTTTTTGGTCGGCTCTTGATTCTTGCCCCATTTCTGATAAGCGAGCATACTTTTACAAATGTGAACGCCTCTATCATTATTTAAATTAACTTGGAAGACTTCTTGCCCCTTATATTTGAAAAAGTTAGAAATTGTATTACCAAGAAGCATATTACGAATATGGCCTAAATGAAGTGGTTTGTTTGTATTAGGTGAAGGGTACTCAATTATAATTTTAAGTGGTTTAGGTTTTTCTTTATTTAAGATTTCAGATCTTTTTCCATAATTTTCTTTAAGAGTAAAAGTATTCTCTAAAATCAAGTCTTTTTTAATCCTAAAATTAATATAACCCTTCTCGTTGGCTTCTATCTTATCCATAAAATCTGGCTTGATTAACTTTTCCACTAGATCTTCCGCTATTAGATGTGGAGCCATTTTTTCAAAATTAGATAATCGGAAACAAGGAAATGCATAAGTAAAATTAATTGTTGGTGGTGGGAGCTCTATAAAACTTTCAATCTCTTCTACTGAAAAATATGATATATAATTGCTTAAATATTCCGAAATTGTTTTTTTATTTATTATTTTCATATTTACTTAGAATTAACTTAAGATTTGAATTAATCTTTCACTTGATCATAAATTTATTAAATATATTAAAGATAGCTCATAAAATTATTCCTTAAAATCTATTTAGAATCTTCATTTTTAAAAAATCAAATATATTATTGAAAAAAAAAAGGTTAAATGTCATTAGTTTTATAATGTAATAAAAAAAATTTTAATAATAAGAGATTTGGTGTTTATTATTGACTGAAGAAAAAACGCCTGAAGTAGAAGAAGAACCACCTAAAGTAGCAAAACAAAAAGTAGAATTAAAAAAACCATCTAGAGAGAAAGGGAAGAAAGTATTGCTAAAGTGGTCAGAGACATTAGGTGAATTCATCCCTATTAAGGAAGATGGAGATATGAATGATGGTGTATTTATAGAACTATTTGAAGAGGATAAAAAATGGAAGTATTTTTACATAAAGGGGGCACCATTGATCGTGAGACGCACTGCTCTGAGAGCTGCTAATGGGATTGCTAGAACGGGTTATATGCATCCAATTGATAGTACTCGATACGGAATAAAATGCACGCTTGAAGAGGAAGTATCTCCTTATGAGGATTTATCCGACGATCTTAAAAAATCTCAACGCTCATGGTATAAAGGCCACTATAAAGAATTTTAATAATCTTTTTTTTTATTCTAAATATTTTTGCATTTTCTTAATAAAATTTCAATTATTATTTAATTATAATATTATAAATTCTTCTTCATAGTAATGAGAAAGAGAAATTGAAATGAAATACTTAAACTATTTAGATGCGACTTGGGAAGATTTCAGGGATGAAATTAATGAAGAGAATTCATTAATATTAATTCCAGTTGGTTGTTTAGAAGAGCATGGCCCACATCTCCCAATAAATACAGATTGTGTTATTAGTGAAAAAATATGTGAAAATGTTGCCAAAAAGAGCTATATAATTTTAGGACCTCCAGTTAGATTTGGAGTGTGTAGAAAAACTCAAGGTTTTCCAGGGACATTAGAAATTAGAATAAACACGCTTAGGGCATTAATCTTTGATATTGTATCCTCTTTTGCTTCACAAGGAGTAAAAAATATAGTTTTATTTACCTGGCATGGAGGGGTCTCTCATGCAACAATCTTAAGGGAAGCATGCATTGATATATTAGAAAAACTTAGAAACGAGAAAGGATTACCTAGAGTAATGGACATAAAACAATTTGAATCACTCCCACATATTTATTTAATTTCTGGTCTTAAATTGCTCGAAAAGACTGTAGAAAATGAAATCATATCAATATTAGAGACAGAACCATATCATGCTGCTGAGCTTGAGACTTCTTTAATGCTTTACCTTGCTCCTGATGCTGTAAAAAAAGAAAGAATTAAGGATTTAAAGGAATCACCGAAATTTCCAGAGCATAGAATTTTTATGCGTGGTAATCCATGGTTAAAACAAGGATTAATGGGGGATGCTTCAAATTCAACTTTTGAAAAAGGAAAGAAATTATTTAAGATATATTCTAATGCCCTATTTAGTAAAGTTCAAGAATATTTAAATGAATTAAGTTAAATTTAGTGAAACAATTTTTATTCTTAATCGCTTTTTTCAATTATTAAGAAATATAAATCATTATTTTTAAAGATAAAAAAAAATAATATATATTTTAAAAAAGATTTTAAGTAACACCACCATATCAAATTCATCATAATTGAATTGATATAGAACAACGAATTAAAAAGTGGGATAATAATTTACGACGCGAGTTTTAAAGTAGTTATTTTTGGAGATGCAGGGTCTGGTAAAACAACTTTAAATCATAGATTTTTAACTAATTTATTTAAAGAAGACTCAACAATGACTATTGGCGTTGAATTTGAAGTAAAAAGCATTGAAGTCGAAGAAAAAAAAGTGCAACTGCAAATCTGGGATTTTGGTGGTGAGGAGAGATTTAGATTTTTATTACCTACTTATGTAAGGGGGGCTAATGGTGCCATTTTTATGTATGATATAACAAATTATTCCACTTTAGCTCATATAGATGATTGGTTAATGATTGTCCGCCGCGGAGATGAAATTAATATCCCCATAATGGTAATTGGAGGAAAAGCCGATCTACCTGATAGAGAAGTTACTTTTGAGGAGGCTATAAAAGTAGCTAAATCTAGGAATGCAAAAGGATTTATTGAATGTAGCTCAAAAACAGGTAAAAATGTAGAGAAAGCATTCAACGCCTTAACTAGAGTGATGTTAAAAAATGCAAATTTGATATAATTCTTGTCTGGATTTATTCTGGTTTTCCATATTTCTCAATGAAAATCGGGTCGTTTATCTGAAGGAATCTTCGTTTGACTGTTCCATCTAAATTTTTAGGAATTTTTTTTATAATATCAATTAATTCAGGTTTTTTAAAATGTGTAATGTTTTCTTCTGCCCATTTTTTAATCTCCTCAGATGTAAGAGTAGAACCTGGAGTTAAAACAACCCAAGCTTTAACAGTTTCTCCATATAATTTATGTGGTAAGCCCGCAATAGCAACTTCAGAGATTTCAGGATGTTTTATTAAGAGATTTTCAACTTCTATTGGAAATACAGAATATCCCTTATACTTTATTAATTGTTTTTTTCTATCTCTAATTTGAATAGTTCCATCCTTATTCATAAAACCTATATCTCCAGTAAGTAGCCATAGTTTACCATCATATTCCTTTATTATTTCAGCAGTTTCTTCCGGTTGTCCTAGATATTCTAACATAACTTGTGGACCATGTATGCAAATCTCACCAGTATGCTTTTCTCCAAAATTGGTATCCTCAGGACCTCCTAAACAGATTGGTCCT
The DNA here is from genome assembly GCA_016839905.1 of Promethearchaeota archaeon. The sequence continues at coordinate 3,545 of JAEOTJ010000402.1, forward strand.
TTAAAAAAATCTTCAATAGGCCAAATACCCCATTCTGTTCCAGGAATAGGTAATCCAATACATTCAACTGGACTTTTTCCAAAAAAATTTCCCGCACTTACTATTGGAGAAGCCTCCGTTAATCCATATCCCTCAACAATATTTCCCCCAGTATTTTTAATAAAAGCTTTTCTAACTGATCGGTGTAAAGGTCCCGCACTAGAGATACATAAAATTAATTTTCCCATAACTCCTGGATATTGCTTAATATCTTTAAATTCTGCTAATTTTTGAAATAAGATTTCGGCTCCAGCATAAACTAATCCCTCTTTACAAGGTAATTCCTCAATGTATTTACATAATTCTTCTTGAGATGGAGGCCTTGGAAAAAGCATCATCCATCCACCACCAGTTAAAGTACCAAGCATAATAACAGTATGAGCAAAACTATGGAATAGGGGTAAAATACCAACGCTTCCTACTCCAGGTTTTTCTCCGCCCCACCATAGCACGCCTTGCTTGGCATTAGAAACAACGTTAAAATGAGTTAATACCGCAGCTTTTGGTAATCCAGTTGTAACTCCACTCATAATATAAGTAGCAGGATGAGTTTTAACATCAATATCTACTTTTATCTCTTTTGGAGTGGTTTTTATTAAATTCATAAATTTAATAGCACCAGGATATTTAACTTTTCCTTTGGGGATCTTCTTAATAAGTTTTCCTGCAATGCGTTTAAAACCAAGACCACGTGCTAAATCTGCTAGATTGGTAAAAATAACCTTTTCTATTGATGATTTACTAAGGATGTTTCCAATATACGGTAATCTAAAATGTTGTGCTGCTTGTTCATCCAATGTAGCATCTAAAGCGATTATAACTTTAGGTTTGGTGATCTCTAACTGATGTAGGATCTCTATAGGCTGATAAGTGGGATTAATCCCCGTGGCAATAGCACCTAATCTAGTAATTGCAAAATATCCTACGACATATGTAATAGTATTTCCCATAAGCAATGCAACAACATCACCTTTTTTTACGCCTAATTCATATAATCCTGTAGAAAAAGATAATACATAATCACGGAACTGTTTATACGTAACCCAGCTTTCCAAAAACCAAATAAATTTATCATCTCCATATTTTTCCACTTGTTCATCTAATAATTCATTGATAGTTTTTTCTTCTAATTGGATTTGATGTGGAACTCCCTCAGGCCACCATTTTTTAAACCATCGCTTATTCTCATCTACTTGATATTTATCATCTTTTTTTACAGGCATTTTTATTCACTTTTCTGTAATTTTTATTGAAATTATTTTCATTTATATTTATATATCACAATCTTATCATTTAAATATCCTATTAACTTTAATAATAATTATTATATTACTAAAAGAGCATTTAAAATCTATATATTTATCTTAAAAAATAATCAAAAAAACATAAATTAATCAAATTTTAAGAATATGAGTAAAAGTAAAATAAAAAAAAAAATTAAATAAAAATTTGAATTAATTGTTGTTTAAAAGCCTCTATCTTTTCTCTTCTTTATTAGGACTGTAGCAAGACCGACCAAACCTACGCCGGCGATTAAAAGAATCAATGCCCAAAAACCAGCGTTCTCGGGAGTAAAGACCATATAGACGCTGAATGTAGGGTCATGCCAGATGCCTGTTCCAGAACCATTCCATTGAGGATAACAAATTCCATAATACATTACATTATGGCTTATCTCTAAATTAACGTCCGTAGAATAGTCATCATCTTCAGTACCTTCATCTCCAGTATTGGTATTATGGGCCTTACCCTGGAATTTCCACAGTCCTACTGGAACGTTTTGAGTAGAAGCAGGATGCTCTGTATAACCTGTTGGTTCGTTGTCTGAATCATAAGTATTAGATAATTTATAATTTGGACCAGCTATATCCACAAAATCAAGATCTGCATCAGTATCAATATAATTTCCAATTTTAATTGTTTTATTTGCTTCCGCATAATCGGCTTCCATGTCCCCTTCAACTTCATCAGTATCAGATAAATCTTCCGTGTCAACATCTAAATGAAAGTGGAATATGCTGGAGATATAAACGATTACTAAATCCAAACCATCAATTTCTGGAGGAACAGTGCTCCAGGGGCCAAAATTATGGGTCAATTTGACTTCTCCTTCAGCATATAGTTTTCCATCTCCTATATCGACAGGATCTTCCTTAATAAACTCCAGGTTAAACGTTATAAAAGGAAGTTGATGCGATGTAGCTCCAATATAGGAGTGCAAGCCAAGCCCCATTGGCATCGGGATTATCTCCGGATTCAGCAGTGTTATACCCCATTCAACATTACCATCACTATTCTCTTTTGGTTTGTTTATTTGAGTTTCAGCCATACTACTCAACATTATTTTATGGGTTAGTTCCGTTGTATTAGGCTGCCTAATTGGCTCGCCGTCAGGAGTCACTGCGGTTTCTGTTCCATTCTTTACCTCATCATATCGTACAGTTACTTTGTTGTTTGAATCAAGATCATTGTATAAATAGGCACCTTCTAAATGATGTGTAAAAATATAAAACTCTACATCAAGCCCGTTAAATACTCGAGCAGGATTGATTGTACCTCCGCTACTCAATTCGCTTAAATCTATGTGAATTTCGAAGTTTTTAACCCATAATTGAATTAAATCAAAAGATAGTGTTGTCCAAACCGTTGTATCCGTAGGATCTGTTGGATCACACAACCAGGCCATCCCATGGTCCTTATAATATAGTGCTTTGTTCCTCCAATCAGTTATACGATTACTATGTGAAATATCAGTTATTGTGTCATCATCACCACCACCAACCTGCATGTATCCATTTAAACCTGCATCATGCCAAGTTTTAGTAATTGAAAAACCTGTTCCAGGTCTTATTTCCAATTTAGACCATGTTATTGGATTGAGGATAAATAATTCATCACCAGTAAAAATATTATTTATGTTTGTAAATAGCCAAGCCATTAATGCGATTCCTTCTTGCATTAATATCCTTCGTGCTTCGTCTTCATTGCCCTCGTCCTTAGCATTCCTTACTTCTTCCATGAATTCAGTGATCTTTTTAGCAGCTGTTATGAAAGACTCATCATAGTCCCAAATAGCCATGGTGACAGATGCTCCAACCTCTAAAGTATAATCAAATTCTCCAGCTTTTTGAACATGGCAATATACAGGACCATCTAGATCAGAATCAGTATAGTTATTGTTTCCCGCACCATCGTCTCTCCATGGAAGGAAATGAATTTCATCAGTATCACGTTCATCAATAAAATTGTATATTCCCTCATATTCTTGACTTTTAGAAGCATGTAAAACATATAATCCCTTATCAAATTTTACATCATCTAAATTCATTGTTTGATTGAAGAGCACTTCAAAAATACTCCCTAGTATTTGTCCACTCATTCCAAATTGGTTAAAAGCACCACTCATCTTTCGGGGATCCATTCCTGGACCGCTAGATCCACCGTCACCATTATCTTGAGCATTTGCCATGATTGGCATTGCCAATATAGACGTAGTTAAAAAAGTTATAATCATTAATGCTTTTACATTAACTTTTCTCATTTTTATAAATCACGTAATTTTTTTTAAAAAATTTAGTGTTAAAAATATAATTTCAATTTTA
>JAEOTJ010000403.1 GCA_016839905.1 Promethearchaeota archaeon
AAGAGTAGTCTCGTTAAAATCATATCTACCAACAAAAAAATTGAAGTTCAAGAATATCCCTTCACTACCAAGAAATTAATAATCGGGCATTTAGAGATCTCAAGGAGATTTGATAAAATCAAAGTACAATGTATTGACACACCTGGAATATTAGACCGTCCAATGTCTAAAAGGAATAGTATTGAATTGCAGGCAATTTTGGCATTAAGGATAATCTCAGATTTAATTATTTTTGTGTTTGATCCAACTCCTTCTTCTGGTTATGAAGTTGATTCCCAATTTGAATTATATCATGAAATCGAGCAAAATTTTACAAAAGAAGGGAATGTAGATATCATCTTAGTATTTAATAAAATGGATTTAGCAAGCAAACTTGAAATTGAATATTTAAAAGAAAAATTAAATTTGAAGGATAATGAATATTTTTTAACTAATGCCTTAACTGGAGAAAACTTAAGTTTTTTAATAAATCATCTAAAATCTCGTTATGGAAAAAATGAATGAAGAGATTATTATATTAGGTTTAGACATTGGGGGAGTTAATACTAAAGCAGCCCTAATTAAAATCAATCATAATGATGAGATAATAGAATCATTTTCTTATATAGAATATTTTCCGTTCTGGGAAAAGGCTTTAAATGATATCCCCGAGATGTTTCAAGGAATTATTAAAAATGTTATAATAAAAAATAATTACTCCCTAAAGGATATTAAGAAATACTCAATTACGATTACAGCTGAGCTCTCAGACGCATTTCAAACTAAACGAGAAGGTATAATCACAATATTGAACGCTTTAGAAAAAGTTTTTGAAAAAGAAAAATTATTTTTTATTAATAATTCTGGTAAATTTAATGATTTTGATACCACAAAAAAGGATTTTCTTAAAATATCGGCAGCAAATTGGATATCTACATCGTTATTTTTAGGAAAATTTATACCTAAATGCATTATGATTGATTCTGGCTCAACTACGATTGATATCATACCTATATTAAATTCGAAACCAGTAACTAAGGGTAATAATGATATAACAAGATTGTTGAATCACGAGTTGGTTTATACTGGAGGTTTACGAGCGACCATCCCTTCTATCACACACTTTGTCCCCTATAATGGAGAGATGGTTCGAATATCTTTTGAAAAATTTGCTTTAGTTTCAGATGTTCATCGAATTTTAAATAATTTTCCCGAACAGGAATATCTTAACGACACAGCAGATGGTCGCTCAAAATCTCTTGAGGATTGTTATTCTCGTTTAGCAAGAATAATATGTATGGATATTGAAACGATCTCAATAGAAGAGTTAAATATAATTGCTAATTATATTTATGATAAACAATTAGAGATAATTTCTAGAGAAATTGAATTATTTTTTAAGCAACTCATAAAAAGATATCCTGAATTTAAATCCAACCCTTTATTCGTAATTACCGGTCAATCTTCAAATTTCTTAATAATGAAGACTTTAAAGAAGTTAGGATATTCAAATATCAAAACTTATGAAGCTATTACAAATATTCCAGATCAAATCACTTCTTCAGCATTTGCTGTTGCTGGAGCTCTACATTTTCAATTTAAATGAAGAAATTTTAATTATGACAAATAAAAAGATCATCGTAAAGCTTGGAGGTAATATTTTAGAAAATCTCGAAAACTTGAATTGTACAATAAATCAGTTAAAACAACTTGCATACGATAAAAATTTAATTCAAAAAATTATAATCATCCCTGGAGGAGGCACTTTTGCTAACTTTATTCGGAAAATAGATAAAAAATTAAAGTTAGGTGATGACCTTGCTCACTGGAGCGCTATTTATGCTATGGATTATAATGGATTAGAATTGCATAAAAGATATCCCGATATTTTACTAATTAATGATTATGATAAATTACTAAACAATTTATCAGAGCCTGAAGCAAATTTGGTTTGTGTTTTTTTACCTTTTAATTATCTCTTTAAAACTGATAAATTACCCCATAGCTGGGATGTAACATCTGACTCAATTACATTATACTTAGCACATAAACTCGAATTAAATGATTGTTATCTAATTAAGGACATTGATGGAATTTTTATTAAAGGTCAAAATCAGATTATTAGGGAGATCTCTACGAGAAATTATGAAGATTTAAAGAAATCTAATAAATTAAAAAATATTGGAGATAAATTTAAAGAATTTAAAAAATCAAAACCATTAGATTCTCATGTAATAAAATTAGTAGATAAGTATAAAATACCTTGTATTATATTAAATGGAACGAGATCAAGAGTTTTGAGTTATTTTGATAAATATCAGAATAATGAAGGAATTTATACAAAAATTAGATGGTAAAAATCATTATTATATTTATATTATTATTGAATTAAATATTATTGTAAATAATTATTTTATTTTTTGAATGAAAATAAAAATGAGTGTTTATGAAACTCTTAATCAATTCTATAAAGTATTACAAATGGGTGATTATACAACGGGTCTACGATTAGCTGAAAGAATTCTTTCTAATGATCCTGGCAATCCAAATAATTGGGTAAATTATGCAATATGTTTATATGAAATAGGTTCCTATTTTGAAGCATCTCAAGCCTTTCTACAAGTCTATGAAATGATTGATTATGATCCAACTGTTTATTATCGAATATGTCTCGCTTTAGCAAAAGCTGAAATGGAATATATGTTATTTGAGATCATTAAAAAGACATTAAAGAGAGATCATGAATTTATCACTTTTTTAATTCTAGATCCTACATTTGTAAAGTATATGGCTAGAGATGAATTAAAAAAATATAAAAAGAAATATCGGAATAAAATAAATTCTCATTACAAATCAAGAGTATTACTTGATCAAGGTGATATTTTTGCAGCCCTTCCTGAAATGGAAGCTGTACTTTATGATGATCCTTGGAATCCTATTATGTGGTATAATTATGGAGAAGCCTTATTTGAATTAGGAAGATATGTAGATGCTGGAGAAGCATTTAGCCAAGCATATGAATTCGCCCCAGATGATGGGAATGCTATATACAAGTTATGTGTTTGTTTGGCAAGAACGAATGATGTAACAAAATTAATGCAAGTAATGAAAATAGAATATGAAAAAGACCCTAATTTTTTCCGTATCATATTTAGTGATAAAATATTTGAGAAGTATGTTAAAAGTGAAGATTTTAAGGCTGTATCAGTTAAGATTGAAAAAAAATCAAAGTCTAAGACAACAGAAATCCCCTATATAGAAACTTTCCAGCCAGATGATGTAGATGAATTGTTTGATAAAGGAATTACTAGCATTTATAATGGAAAATTTAGTGTTGCAATTCAGAACTTTACTAAAATAATTACTAAAGATCCTAATAATATTCTTGCTTGGGATAGTTTAGGTAGTGCTTATTACTATAAAAAAGAGTATGATCAAGCAATTGAGGCTTTCCAAAGAGCAATTACTTTAAATCCGAATTACATTAAACCCTTGTATAATATAGGTCTTGTACATAGAGATAAAAATGAATATGATAAAGCTATTGAGTATTTTAGAAAGGTTCTTGAATTAGATCCTAATTTCCATGATGCTTGGGATAGTATGGGAACTTGTTATGCAACACAAAAAGATGAAGAAAAAGCAGAGAAGGCCTTTGCGCGAGCTTCTAAGTTACAACCATCTGATATTGAAGTTTTAAAGAGATCAGCTAATGACGCTTATAATAAGAAAGAAATAAATAAAGCAATTGATGGATATAGAAAAATAATTGAATTGGAACCCCAAGATCTTCAATCATTAAAGCGTCTAGCAATAATGTATAATGCTAAAAGGGAATATAATAGCGCAATTGAAATCTATGAAAAGATTTTTGAGCTTAATCCTGAGGATTTAATAACACTCAAAAATATAACCAAGATATATGTTCAAATGGGAAATTATGATGATGCAATCAAGTTCTGTAAAAAAATTATTGAACTTGACCAAAATAATATAAAAGCAATGCTTATTATTGGACTTGCCTATGAGAAAAAAAATGAACATGATAAAGCCATTGAATCATATAAAAAAGTACTCGAAATAAATCCAAAAAACGCAAAAGTATGGGGTAAAATAGGGGATGTTCATAAAAATGCTGGACACTCTTCACAAGCAATTAAACATTACGAGAAAGCGATTAAGTTGGAACCCCATGATCCAAGGATGTGGAATAAATTGGGAAATTATTATGCCTCTAAAGATAAACATGATAAATCAATAAAATGTTTTAAAAAAGTAGTTGAGTTGGATCCAACATTTTTCCAAGATAAAGAAAAAAAATCGTCTTAAGGCGATTAAATATTTTAACTATTTTTATAATTTTTACGGATCAATTATAAAATAATATATTTATATTAGTTTATCAGAAATTACATTGAAAACAATATATTTAATATAAATCATATAATAACTTTTTAAGCTGATACTTTGACAAGCTTATCATCTAATACCAAAAAAATAGAAATTTTAATTTCAAAAGGTCTTTATGCTCCCGCAGCAGAAAATATTTTCGAAATTATTGAAGATACTGAAAATCACTATAATAAAGAATTAATATATAACTCTTTAAGCTTATTAAATCTCATCTGTGATAAAACACCATCAATTGCATTAAGGGCAATTCATGTAATTGAACCAGTTATTAATGATTCTGATTCTTGGCTCAGATTAGTATCGCTAGAAATTTTATATCAAATATCAATTTATAGGCCAAATTTATTAATTGATTTACTTAATCCGATAAGATCACGATTATTTGATAGGGATCCTTCTGTAAGAAGATTATCTGTTAAGTTATTAGGTAAATTAATTTTATCATTGCATATTGATAAAGAGGAACTTTATGATTTAATTGAAGAATTTATTGAAAAATTAATGGATAATGATTGGAAAGTAAAATTTTTAGTAATTAAAACACTCCAAAAAATATTAAATCAAGATTATACTAAAATTAAAGATTTAGAACCATTATTATCAATTGTTATCATAAATTTAAGAGATAAAGATGATGATGTTGCCAGATCTGCTGCTGAACTTTTAAAAATTCTTGGTACTTATTTTCTTTCTAAAGAAAAAATCTTTTACGTTTTATTAAACCTACTTTATAATGAAAAACCAAGAGTAAAAGAATTAATTATTTGGTTATTTGGAGAAATTGGAAAAGAAAGATCTTCGGAAATCATCCCAATAATTCCAAAAATAATTAAACTATTAAACGAAGATGATTATAGGATTCAATTAAAAGTTATTGAAGCTTTAGTTAATATCTCTGAAAATAATTTTGATCAGATATGGTCAAATTTAATTAATTCTTTAGATACTCATGATTATGAATTTCGGAGCAATATAATCAATGCTCTTTATCATTTAGGACAAAAAAATATTTCAGGTATTTTTAATTATTTATTTGAAGAATTAGAAAATCCTTCTGAAAATATTAGAGAGAGTATAGCATTGGTTTTTCAACGCTTATTTGAAGAATACCAAATTGAAATTGAAAATGAAATTATTAAAATATTATATCAATTAGTGTCTAAATACTGGCGAGAACGAGAAAAGGCCATACACAGATTACATAATATTTGTTCTATCTTAAAAAATCACAAAATAGCTGTTTGGATAACAATAGAATTAAATAAAACTCTTAATAATGAGACCGATCCTGATGTAAGACAAGAAATCAAGCAAGTTATTGAAAAAATCAAATCAAATGTTAGGAACATTGATACTACTATATTAAGAATTAAAAAGGAAATTAAAATAATAAAGAAGAAAATTGATATATTTCATAAAATTCCCGTTCAATTTAGGAGAAAAATGAATTCTCAAATTAAGGAGTTCAAATTTCATGAATCAGAAATCCAATTGAATACAGAATATAATAAAATATTAAAAAGAATAAAAAAATTTCATAATAGAATCAATAATTTCGAATATAAGAGACTTGCATTTGATTTAATTGAGGAATGGGAAGAAACAAAAATTCAAATTATTGATGAATTAAGTATTATTAAAGGCTTTATAACTGAAATTTGTCAAGAGAAAAAGACAGAGTTTTTAGAAGATCTGTTATTTAAAACACGGAATTTAGATGAAAAAATTAATATTTTAAAAGCTCAATTTGATGATGTTAAGAATTTTTCTTTTAATATTAATTTAGATGCTGCCCTATCAAATATGATAATTGAGGAGGATGATTTAGAGGAAAAATTTAAACATGTAACCCAAATAAGAAAAAAATTATTTAAATTAGAAGTAGATATTCGAGAATTATTTATTAACAATTTAGAGTTTAATGATATACTTAAAGCACTTTTAAGGAAGTGGATTGCGACTAAAATTGATATTCAAGAATATTTAAATGATTTAGACAATCAAATTAAAATTATGAAAGATTACCTAATGAAAAATTATATCGACTTAAAAAATAATTTAGAACTTACTGAAAATAATAAAGTTGAAAGAATTAAAAATGAACTAGCATATCAACTACTCCAAGGTCATATTCAATTAGTATTTTCTCATGGTTTTGATGTTTTTAAAAAATTTAATGATAATTTTAATAAATTAAACTCAAAGTTGGATTTATTAATCAAAAAAAAGGAATTTGTTCATGTAAAACAATTAATAGAGATGAATTCCTCTCAAATCCATTCTTTTATAGAAGAAACTGAGCAACAAATTGAAAATTTTATTGAAAAAGAAAAGATTTTTCAAGATAATAATGTTTTTAATTTATTTATCCGCCCTTATTTTGAAAAATGGAATGCTTCTAAGGAATTAATCATTAATAAATTAAAGATTTTTATTAGAAGGCATGAAAATAAGCTTTTTTTAAGCCAAATTAAATATTATTTAAAAATTATGAGTCCAATTAAATTAAAATTGCTCTCTTCCTATGTTGGCATGGATATTGACCAATTAAAGGATCTCATACTTAAATATATAAATCAAAATAAATTAAATGCAAAAATCATTAATGATTCTTTATATTCTCAAAAAATGGAATTTAATTTACTTGATAAGAATTTACTTTTCTTTAAAAATATAAAAACAGTTGGAAATCAAATATATTTAAACTTCAAATTAAATAATCCTACTAATTATGTATTTAAAGATATTCAAATTTCCTTAAAAGTACCTACTTATCTTAAATTCTTAAAAAAAGAGAGTTTTCCTAAATTCCTTAACATCCCCGAGTTAAAACAAGGAAATATTTTCAAGTTTAATTATATACTTAAAATGGATAAAATAATTAAAAAAGATTTGTCTGATCCTAGTGCTGATGAGATAAAGCTTAAAATGTATTATAAAGATCCATTTAATTTTAATAAAAAGACAATAAAAAAAATTAATATATTACTTCCTTAAAAAACAACTTTTTTACTTTTAGATTACTTATTTTTTTTGATCCTTAACGTGTAAAGTTAAGAAATAAAAAACAATTTATTCAAAATATGAAATAAGTTGAGGTGAAATGGAAAAAAGCCTGGAATATAGATTGACTCAACAAGTAAAGATTCATGGATGATCTTGTAAGCTTGGTTCAAATGTCTTGGAAGACTTACTAATAAAAGCAGGTTTATCTGGAGGTTTTGAAGATGCTGCTGTTTTACCCGTTCCTAATAGCAATCTCTTATTAGTAAAAAATATTGATATATTTACTCCAATTGTAGATGAACCTGAGGTTATGGGAGAGATTGCGGCTTGTAATGTAACTAATGATATATTTGCAATGAATGTTCTTGAAATCTCTGGGATGCTGATATTTTTAGCTATAAGAACTGATACACCCCTACAAATAGCTAAAGGGATTCTTAAAGGAATCAAATCATATATGGAAAATAAAATCAACTCAAAAGTAGTTGGTGGACATACAATATTTAGTGAATGGCCATTAATAGGTGGAGAAGCTTCAGGATTCATAGAGGAAAATGAGATAATCCGAAAGAGTGGCGTAAGAGAAGGTGATAAACTTATATTAACAAAACCTATTGGACTACAAGCAATTTCAGCCGCGTATCGATTATTAAAAGATAATCCAGAGATGCTCGAGAGTTATTCTCTGAATGAATTACATGATTCAATAGATCTTGCAATAAAAATAATGACAACTCCAAATCAAGATGTAGTAAAAACAATTCATTCCTATGAGGATTTTTCTTTTATTCATGCAATGACGGACGTAACAGGTTTTGGTCTTGCTGGACATGCAAAAGAAATGCTACAGAACTCAGATTTATCTATAATTATTGATACTATTCCTTCTATTAACCATTCTCCTGCTCTATCTAAAGAATTAGGATATGCATTCGATACATGCATGTGTGCAGAAACTGCTGGGGGGATGCTAATGTCAGTTGACTCTAATAAAACTGAGGATCTCTCTAATGCTTTATCCAGTAATGGTGTATCGAATTGGATCGTGGGTGTGGTTGAAAAAATAAAACCTGGACTCGTACAAGTCTCAGAAAATGTAAATATCATTGAAATAACAAAAATCTAAAGATGACAATGAAATAAGCAGAAACACTTAAAAGTGGTGCTTATGGAGTAATCCACCCGCAAGGTGGCATCAAATAAAATTAATTAGATATTACTCTTTTATTTCTCCATTAAATTTAATAATTACACTTTTCAAATGATTAATTACTTCATCTGCTAATTCTTCTCCATTATCTACATTAAAACAAGTTACCGAAAGCTCAACTTCTACGGAAAGTCCAATTCGAGGGTGAGTTTTAATCCATAATTGTGGATATTGTTTTTCTAATTTAGATACATAGGGAGCTATTTGTGATTCTCCTATTCCCCTAAAAACCAATCCTTTTTCTATAAAACTTCCTTTCTTTTTTTTTAAGTATGGTGCTATAATATTTCTAAAAGTTGATTTCATTTCTGCAGGAACTCCTTGTAAGCAATAAATAGTAGTGTTTTTTTCTTTTATTTTTACACCTGGAGCAGTTCCCACGGTATTAGGAAGTGGAAGACCCCCCTTTGGTAAATATGCCATTTTCTCTCGTTCAGGAGTCATTCCCTCAAGTTTAAGAATGCCCTGCTTATAAGCAGCATCATAGAATTTTTTAATAGATTCATATGCGTGCTTATTTAGTTCCAGATCGCGGCCTAAGGCATCTGCTACACCCTTTAGTGTCATATCATCAAATGTCGGCCCAAGACCGCCAGAAATAATGACGATGTCTGGTTTTCTTTTTAATACCTCTCGTAGGGCGCTGGAGATCACGTCTACATCATCGCCAACAGTAGTAATTCTAGTAATTATGTGCCCGAATCTAGTTATCCTTTTTGCTAGCCAATAAGAATTAGTATCTTGAGTCTTCCCGATAAGAATTTCATTTCCAATTATTAAAAATTCTATATTCATTACTTTCTAAACTAAAAATCTTAATATTTTAATAAAATTCGTACTATATTAATATAAATATTTCATTTGTATTAATTATTAAGAAGATGATACTTGTATTTTAATGGGAAAATCAAAAACCATAGAAATTGATGATGCGGGTACGGGCGATCTTATAGGAAATGCCTTTATAGGGTTTTATGTTGTAGAGACAGGAGAAATTATATTTAGATCGGTCCCAGTCGGGCTTTATAATAAGAAAAACTTAAAGGAAAATGCACCAAAAAAAAAAATCCTCGAAATTGTTAAAGAGGGATTAAAAACACTGAACTATGAGAGTGGAGATAAGTTACTACTTTGTAGAGGAGATTGTTTTGATTTCGTAAGAGATTATTTTAATAATGAAGGTATTGAATATATCCCTTCTAAAATAGAAGGAAAATTACAAGACGCAGTTGAAGGTCGCTTGATTTCTCATTTAAGAAAGCTGGGTGTGAAATCTCGTAATCTTAGCAAAAAAAGTGGCGCTAAGAGATATTTTATTCTTTATAATTGGCTTTGCAGAGATTTTTATAATCGAGAGAAATATGTTAAAAATGGTTATAAGAATTGGCAAAATGGAGGAAGAGAACGTGCTATTGAAAAATATGAAAATTTTCTTAAATCAAAAAGAAGAAAGAATTGGTATCAAATGATTTTATTTTAGATTTGTTCCACAATTTTTACATTTATCCGCATTTTTAAAATTCTTATCATATCCACAAGCAAAACATATGATATTTCCTTCCTTACTAATATTATCAAGCTCGATTTTAATGGATTGTTCTGAATCTACTTTATTTAGACTTTTATTAATATCTTTTTGGTTTGATTCTGTTTGATTCTCAAAAAGTTCCATTTTATTAGCTTGTTCAATCCTTTTTTTAACATAGGAAGTATCATGAGGAGTTATAATTTTAAATTCCTCTGATGTTTTAATTTCCTTAAAACCTTCAGGAATATTTTTAAATTTTGAATTCTCAATTATATTTGGGATTGTTCCGATTGTTGTTTTTTCAATTTTTTGGAAATTATTAGAAATCGAGGCTTTTTCCATTTTTTGAGAAATCTCCCGATTATCGTCTTTTATTTCTTCCTTATATTGTTCTTGGAAAGCTGCACTTGGTGGTCTTCCCTTAAATATGGTTTCTCCTTTTTCAAATGCTTCAGATGATTTTAATTCTTTTATATGTGTAATTATTTGCTCTGTTTTATTTATTAACATGTTTCTAAATTTGACATCTAATCCTGGAGATTTTGAAGCAGTTAAAGTCATTTCTGAGATCTCTAACCATAAATTTATTGCTTCTTTAAAGTTTCTATTTTTTTCAAAAATAACTGCCTTTGTAATTCTATTTCCAAGTTTTTGATTAAATTTAGTGATATCCATACCAAATAATAACTGATAATTTTTATATAAACAATAAATAATAATAATTGATAATTTTTATATAAATAAGAATAATATAATTGAGATTAATTTTTAATTATTGTTTATGTCCCTACAACCATTTTCTAAAAGCGAAAAAAGTAACTTGATAGATACCATAGAAAAAAATGGATGGCAAATGAATAGTCATATTGAAAACTACTTCAGATATAGTTTAAAAAAAAATAAATTGATTATTTTTACAATAAAGATCCCCATTAGATTACCCGTGCGTTTAAATATCCCATTTGAAGTAGTAAATTTTCAAGTTTCGCTTGCATTTAAAATTTGGAATATAAATCCAGAAATTACCAAGTTGATTATAAATCTAATGAAAATGCTTAGAAATTTTACACTTCAGGTATCTATTGAACATCATTTTCCAATAAAAGGTAAAGAAAAAAGTTTATTGGAAGCATTAAATCTAATTATTCCTCCCTTAATAAAGAAAGAAAACAATAAAGCATGGACAAATAGAATCCGAATATCATTAATGAACAAGAGAGCGCAATTTGAAAGTTTTGATAATGAAAAAATAGAAGATATTGTTGGATTCTTAAAAAAAGATTCTGGATTAGAACCATGTTTTAAACAGCCTTGGGAATTAAATAAGGGAATTCCAAAAATAAGAACATCAGAGACATTATTTTTTTCTAATGATGAGATATTTGATGAATTTTTTCTTTTAGAAAGGGGATTTTTTACTTATTTAAAAGACTTAGAGTATAATAAGTTTTATATTAGAACTTTTTTTGAAAGTTATTCTCCATATATTCTCTATAATTTATTTAAACATCATGTAGAATTTAAAATAGAAGTTTTTATAAAAAATTGGATAAAATCAGCTCGATTAATATTAAATTCAATAATAGAAATAATTGAAAATAATGATATTAATATTAATGAATTAATAAAATTTAATGTTGAAAAAGAATTGGAATCTACAGATTTCATCTTAAAACAAAATAGTTTTTGCTTTTCGGCATTACATTATGAAAGTATTATTGCAAAACAATTATTTCCAATTCATAATGATTTATTAAACTCACCTCCAATAAATTTTCAAATTCTTGACACTATAAGAGAATATACGAATGCTGAGGAGTATATAAAAAATTATAAATTTGATGAAGCCACTAAATTATTAAACAGTTCTTTAAAAGTCTTTAATTTAAATCGCCAAAAGAAAGCAATCGTTTCAACATTAATGCAATTAAGAAAGATTTCCAAGCTTTTAAACCAAAAGGACATTAGTCTTAATTATATCAATAATGCTTTAAGTGTTGCTAAATCTGAAGAGGTGCCTATTGAATTTGTTATCAAAATTCATTATAATTTAGGTAAAACTTATTTTAATCAAAAATTACTTGCTGAAGCATTAAATCATTTTACTATAATCATTAATTCTTTTGAAAAAGAAGAAGTATCTATTAAAAATAACTTAGATTATAAAGGGATGGCTCATCTTTTTATTGGCTTAATTAATTTAAAAAATAAAAATGCTTCTGAATCAAAATCTCATTTGAAAAAAGCCTTTATTATTGGAAATGAATCTCTTAAAGTTAAATTGAATTTTTATTTATATCGTGCTAAACATTATAAAAATTCAGATAATCTCTCTCAAGCTCAGAAATTATTAAGATTAGGAATTGATACTGTTGGAACTGACTTTAATGAAATTGATACGAAATATCATAATACTATAATTGATCTCATGTTAGAACTAGCTGAATTTTATATATATTTCAGAAAAGATTCCAAAAAAGCAAATTACTTGTTAAAAACCGTGAGAGATCCCATGAATATAAAACAAATTCCTGGAATAAATAGAATAATAAGATGGAATTTATTGATGGCAGATTTTTTCAAAAATTTTGTTAATAATCGTGAGAAAATCCAATATTATTTAAAAAAGAGCCAAGAGTTAAAGAGTAAATTGAGATCTTTTGGAGTAAAGTAATAATGTTAAATTATTTTTAAACAAACTCTTTAATTCTTTGAACTACCAGCACCTAAAGCTAAAGGAGCTGGATTCTTGCTTCTACGACTACAGCACCCCCTTAAGGGGCGTCTTACACAATCTCCACAAGCGTGAATTCCCGTAGTCCCTACGGTATGGATGAATTTGGTTATCATTCATTTAAATATAGATAAGGGGATGAGTCTTAAAAAGTAAGAAAGGGTGGGGAATTATTGATTTGTGCAAAATTCATCCCCCTCCTAAAGTAAAGGAGGGGGTTTTCTTTAGCTTTAATGATAAATTAACCTTTTTTTTAAAAGCTTTAAATCTTATTCCGACTAAATGTGTTCTAATACATCAAGAGCACAAATAAAATCAAATATCTCATCCCTATAAGGCAATTTTATTAGATCTCCACATATTGGATGCTAACATCTATGATTAAGATATTGATTTAAAGGGAGATTAGCGAGGTCAAAAAAGGATTTCCTTATAATATTGTTTAAAAAATAGAGAATAGAGTTTCTTGAACTACCCAAGTCAATTCCATTTATTAATTTTCCTTAAGCACCAATGATTTCCTTTAAAATATCAAATTTGCATTTAATACTCGGGGAAATGAAATATCCGATATCCCTCTCTCAGAAAGATTCTTATGGGCTTCATAGAATTGCTTTTTATTCATTAATTAATAATATAATATAACTATTATAAGATGTTTTATTTGGTATTTATGAGAAAAGAAAGATTTTTAGAAAAATGATAAGATATTTGTGCAAAAAATTTCCATATAATATATATATGAATTAATTAAATCTTAAATTCAAATAAGTGTTAAATTAACTTTTCTTAATTTATAAAGTAGAATTTTTTTTATTATAATTGGTTTAAATTAAAAAAAAAACATATTTATTGACATAAAAAGAAAATCTTATTAAAAAGAAATGGAGAAAAAAAAATGCAAAAGAAAAAAAGATTCATTTTTTTACTGATTTTATATTCTTTCATTCTAATATCAATTTCCAACCTTTCTACTCAAGATGCAATTAAGGAGGAAATCTTCCCTGAAACTCCTATTAATTTTGAAAAGAATGATCCCGTATCAAGTCTTACAAGAATAGGGTGGTATCCTGGTGGGGGCAGGGTGACTAGCGTAGCAATATCTGGAGATGGTAGGTACACTGTTTATGGGAGTGAAGAAGTACCCGCTTTAATTGTATATGATAGAGATTCTGCATCGCAGAAATGGGCTGCTGCTGGTCCGGATCCAGAAGCTCCACTATTAAGTGCTGATATATCTGCCAATGGTAATACCATCGTTGCAGGATATAAGATGTATCAACGAATAATTATAATTATACCTCAAAATTATGGATATATACGTGTATATGATATATCGAGTAACAGTTATTTATGGCAATATGACACTGATAATGATGTAAGATCAGTAGCAGTCTCTGATGATGGTAGTCGCATTGTCTCAGGAGATTCTGGAGATAGAATACGTTATTATACAAGAACGGGGGGCCACCAATGGAGTAGAGATATCGGAAGTGATGTATATTCAGTAGCAATCTCAGGGGATGGTAATTACATTGTGGGGGGAGGTTCTAACGATAATGTATATCTCTTTCATAGATCGAGTTCCACGCCAGAATGGACTTCAACTCATCCTTCAGGGGACATTCAGGAAGTAGATATCTCTGAAGATGGTCAATACATTGTTGCGGCAAGTTCAGACGGCTATATACGTCTCTGGGGTAGAGGAAGTTCCACGCCAATATGGAGTTATAACGCTCCAGGGAGCTGTAGTGCCGTAGCAATCTCTGCTGATGGGAATTACATTATTGGATCAACTGCTGCTGGGATGACATATTTCTTTCATAGATCGAGTTCTGTACCAATATGGTCTTATAATCTTCGTTATGGGGTATCCTCGAAAGCAGTAGCAATCTCTGACGATGGAGAATATGCCACCGTTGGTTCCAGTGGAAAAACTGTTTATGTATTTGATAAATATGCTTCAGCATCAAAACAACCCCATCGAATGGGAAAAGTTAATGGTACCGTGAGAGATGTCGATATTTCCCAGAATGGATTGTATGTTTCTGCGGGAGATAATGAGGGTAAGTTCATGTCTTTGTTTACAAATCCATATGCTGGTGGACCAGGTGACCCTAAAATTAATAGAAATTACATAACTTTACAAGATGATATTCATACACCCATAAATTCGAATGATATAAAGATCCCTTATGATATGTCAGGTCTCTCTGATAGTGATGTTATAGTTACTGGTGTAAGGTATGGATATTTTTCATCAAGTGACTCAGGTAATTCAAGTCTCATATATGGAGTAGGAGCTAATGGAGTAGGTGATCAGAATGCCGCACTCCACACTTACACGGATAATGCAGTACCTTTTGTAAATGTAACGGGTCATGATTATGTGCCGTTTCGCACCTATTTATTTACTGGAGATACTTACTTGATTGATGATGACCCTTATTTCATAATTGAAAATGGCGGAGCATCGCCTTATGTAACATTTTGTGCTGATGCTGAAACTTTTTATAGTGGTGTTTCTTATAGTCGTAATGCCGGAAGTACTGGTGTTTTTACAGAGTATAGTGGCCACGCATTTTATGTCGACATGATGTTTGAGGTGATTCGGGATTTGGAATTCGAAGTTTATACAAATGGTACCATTGATAGTTCAGATTATATTGACGCCTTTTTTATAGATATGTTAGAGGGAAGAGAATATGAGTTTACTTTATTTATGGCTGGTGAAGGTAACTTGGATATGAGATTAGTACAATATAATACTTTAACAAATGTCGAACTCATAAAATCTTCAGGTGATGTATTTCCTAAAGTAATGACCCATAACTCTACCTATACTGGCAAGCACGTTTTGCTCGTACAAGCGGATGTGCCCGGAACAGATGTAGCAGGCTTAACAGTAAAATGTGTAGATAAAGGTGCACCCAAGATTGTTATAATCACCCCACCACCCCCACCTGCACCAAGCGCAGCATATAAATACACCCCCCAATATAACCTTAACATTACTGGATTAGATCTTAATAAGTTATGGTATAATGTTAATGATGGCCCAAATATTACAATAGACAATTCAACAAGTCCGGGAAATTATACGGGTTTTATCGACTCAGATGAGTGGGATCCACTCCCCGATGGACCAGTAACAATTAATTTTTATCTTGATACACTCGGTTCACCCCTGGGAGAATCTACAGATAAAGAAAGCGTAGTGGTTATTAAAGATACGAGCCCTCCAATTATCACCATTAATTCGCCGCTCGCGGATGAAACCCATGGTAATTCTCCTGATTATGATATTACTATAATTGACGATCAACTTCAAAATTATTGGTATACCTTGAACGATAGTCAAGATTATCCCCTAAGTTCACAAACAGGCAAGATTGACTCAGGCCCTTGGGCAGCAATAGAACCAATGACTCATGTCGAGCTTACTTTTCATGCACAAGATATATTTGGGCACTATAGTTCTGAAAGTGTAATTATTTATAGATATCCATCTGCTGAATATCTTTATAGCTCTAATTATATTAGTGAAGACGATGATTATCATGAAGATCTTTATCAGAAGGATATTAAAGTTGAATATAATATAGGAACATGTATCGTTACAAGTGTAAGATATAAATCTTATGCTGATGGTTCAGGAGGTTATATAAATTTTAATATAGGTGCTGGTTCTGGGGGTTCTGATTATATCAAATCATATCAGGATAGTTCGATTACTAATATGAATCATGGTTGGGATACTTATATCTTTGATGACTCCGAATACGTGATTGCGAATAATCCCTATGTTATAATGGAATCTAATCATGGAACTCCTAGGAAATACATCTGTGCAGATGAGAATAATATTACTTATATGTTTAGTAATTCATTTTATAGGGATTATGATTCAACGGGGGCATTTTCCAGCCATAGTGACCATGAATATTTAGTTGAACTTGGTTATGAAGAAGTTCCTACTTTACCCTTGGCTGAATTAACATATGGAAATATTGATGCTAACGACTATATTGATGCTTATTTTATTGATTTAATAGCTAACATTGATTATGAGTTTATAATGGATAAGATTGATGGAACAGGCAGCGATGACTTGAGCATGAGGATCGTAGCAAACGCTAGTAAGATTGGTGGTACTACGCTTAATTCAAGTGTAGTATCTTCTTATCCTGGAAGCATGTTATTCACCCCTCCTACCTCGGGAACGTATGTATTGCTCGTAGAACCCGATGATCGTGATGTTGATCATGCGGTATATACAATAATATGTGAAACTCCTGTCCGGATAATTAGTCCAGAACCAAATCAAATATTTAGTGATCCGCCTCCATACGAAGTCGAATTTAAAAATCCCTTCACAAATAATAAACAATATACTGTTGGAAGTTACGGACCATATATCGCAACGGAAACTGGTACAGTTAATACAGTTCCTTGGAATAATCAACTAGATGGTGATGTAAAACTTAATTTTTCTGCTGATGATGGAGATGGAAATGTAGCGTATTTCTGCGTAACGGTTATTAAAGATACCATTGAACCAAGTATTACAATCTATTCTCCAAAAGAGAGCCAATATAAAGATGCCCCTCAATTCGAAATTAATGCCGATGATCTCTATTTAAATGAGGTTTGGTATACTATTGGGGCTAGTCCAACAAAATATTACATTACAAGCAACATCGGAACGGTTGACTCGGATGCGTGGAATGCACTGTCAGACGGGGAGGTCACCATCACATTTTATGCAGACGACAAAGCAGGAAATCAAAAATCTGAATCTGTCAATGTCATTAAGGATACTAAACTTGATAAACTTGAAATTCTTGCACCTAAAGGGGGAAGAGAATTTGGGCTGCCACCCGAGTATGAATTAGAAATTGAGGATTTATACTCATCAATAGTAGAAATATACTTTACTTTAAACGATAGTAGTCGGTATAACTGTGCAAAAATAGGAACTCTTAATGAAGATGCTTGGAATAAAGTTGGATTTGGCGATTTAAATCTTACTTTTTATGCAAAAGATTCTGCGGGTAATGTATTGTCTCAATATGTATTGATCACTAAAACTTCAATAAAGGAAGAGGAGGATAAAACTCCAGTTATCGATATTCGTATGATATTTCAGATCATTACTTATGTAATTATTGGTTCAATATTTTTTATTGTAATAATGTCAATTGCATCAGTAACAAAAAGTAGACAAGCTAAAAAAACTCTATATGTTCCAAAGAAGAAGATGGGAGGATATCAATTTCCTTCGACAATGCCTGGGTCTTCTTCAGGCGGCTATCAATCTCGAACGGCTCCAGGCCTTCCAGGTCAAAGGCGAATGCAACAATATAATCCTTCACAATATCCCAGTTCACGAGTATTATATGCCCCTCAAGATTCATATCCTCAAGATTCATATCCTCAAGCGGCACCATATAGGACACCACCATCCCAAGCTATACCTCCTCGACCGGCACCATATAGGACACCACCATCCCAAGTTATACCTCCTCGACCAGCACCATATAGGACGCCACCATCTCAAGCTACACCCCCTCGAGCGGCACCATATAGGACGCCACCATCCCAAGTTATACCTCCTCGACCAGCACCATATAGGACGCCACCATCTCAAGCTACACCCCCTCGAGCGGCACCATATAGGACGCCACCATCCCAAGCTACACCTCCTCGAGCGGCACCATATAGGACGCCACCATCCCAAGCTACACCTCCTCGAACGGCACCATATAGGACGCCACCATCCCAAGCTACACCTCCTCGAACGGCACCATATAGGACGCCACCATCCCAAGCTACACCTCCTCGAACGGCACCATATAAGGCGGTACCATATAAAGCGGTACCATATAAGGCGCCACAATCCCAAGCTTCACCTCCTCGAACGGCACCATATAAGGCGGTACCATATAAGGCGGTACCATATAAGCCAGAATCTCCACAAGCTCCACCTCCTCGAAAGGGAAAGCAGAGAAATATAGATAAAATGGAACGACAACAAATTCCTCAATTACAACAGAATATTTCTCGTGTTAATCAAGAGATGAGACAACTTGAAGATGATTATGCTCAAGAGAAATTAAGATCTACAGAATATTGGAATAAGAAAAAGTACTTAGATCAAAAATTAAATACCTATGAAGAAAAAATGAATCAATTAAAAAGGAAATATGAAAATAAATGAATTAAAATTAGTTCTTTTTCTCTTTTTTATTATAATTTTTTTTATTATAATTTGGTTAAAACTGTTATCTTTTGTAACTCGCTCTCTTAGCCCCAAGACTGTCAAGTTGACCTCCAAATTTACCACCTATACATCTCTTATTATAAAGGTCTCTAAACCGCATTCTTGGCGGCTTTTTTGGTTGTGAATTTACTCCAGTCCGAGGAATACGAGGAGTTTGCTGCTTGACCTTCCCTGCTTTGGTTAATGAACCATGCGAACCCGGCATTTAGACTATCACTTTTTAATTTAATTACTTATTAATTTTATGTTATCGAAATAATTATAATAAAGGATTCAAGTCTCTTAAATTTTTTTAAGAGAATTGTTTTTTAAATATTTAACTCCAATTTTTTTATTAAAATCTCTTTATACACTTATTTATTAGGATACATGTGCTAAAAATAACCTTTAAATTAATAAAAAAGCAAGAATTAAATATCCAAACATTTACATAAGATTTTAAAAGAAGATAAGAATTAAAAAAAAAAAAGAGTTCTAAAATAAATAGGAATATGTTCATATATTTATTGAAGAATTATAATTAAATTGGAATATCCAAATCCATCAAGAGGGAAAAACTATTCCAAGCGAAATTGAAGAAATCGAGATTACTGAGGAATTCAAGAAACAAGTTTATTGTATTTTAGGTTTTGTAGGGGGCATTATTGCATTGATTTTAAGCCATTCAATAAGATTATTAATGCTCCCTCCCGAAGACTATAACACATCTTTCATTCCCGTGTTACTACTCATATATGGGATTTTTATAAGTGTTCTCTTAATTATTACATATTTTCCCCTTAGAGGGAATGCAAAAATTCGGAAATTCACTCTTTCAGAAGAAGGTATTGAACTCAACATTCCTCATAAGCCTCTATTTCAAATAACCTGGGCTGAGTTTGACATCATTATAGTCATATCACATTATTTAAATGGAAAGAGTGGAGAACAAAACGTTTCCTATGAATTAAGATTTTTTGATAAAAATGAAAAGCTCATTAGGAAAATTTCATTAAGGATAAATCGCGATTTTAGTAAGGAAAAAATAGAAAAGATATTGCTTGCTTTGAAGAATAATGCACATTCTTTAAATAAAGAAATCTATGGAAAAAATACAAGCAGAAAATTTAAATATGATTTGATTAATAAATTGGATCTTGACAAGTTGATGGAGTCTAAGAAAATGGAACCTAAGATGACTGCGAAAATGTTGCCTAAGGTGACTGTGAAAAAGAAAACTATTATAATTGTAGCCATTATTATAGCTCTTGTTGTAATAGGGATTGTAATGATGTTTGTTTTTTCTATAAAGACATCTGCAGATGAAGAACGTCCTGACGGAACCATAATTTCAACTGTAAGATTTAAGGAAATGTCGAGTCGAGCGAGTCTGGATTGTGAGGGATATGTTGATTTAATCAATACTACTGATGGAGATCTTGTTCTTTATTTTTATAAGACGAATATAGATGCCATACCCGCGAAAATTTTTCTCTCTGATAAGACCACTTTTAATTCTCAATTAGTAAATCTTGGGACGAATGTCGAGATAGGACCGTTACCTTATAACCTTGGCAGTTTTTCAGTTCCCATACCAGATAGAGTGGACATAACCAATTATAAAACCATCGTTATCGTAAGTGGAATATCTAATGTCATTACAGGCTATGCAGCAGGTATAAATTAATCCAAATCGGTCATTTAAAATGGTCTATTCTCCTTTTTTTCTATACATTATATAATCTAAAATATTTAGAATAATCAAGAATGAAAACAGCTAATGCAATACTAAAAGCAAGAATAATATAAGGAAGGAAAAGAATTACAGGCATCATCACACCATATTCAAGATAAGTGATAATGTTTGTAGGAATCATTAAGAATAAAAATAGGAGTAAAATGTCGATGATGAAAAGAAAGGAATATTTTTTATAACATTTCTTGCAAAAATACCCTTTAATTGACAGGAAAAAGATTTTTGGCTTTATGAATTCTTCATTCCTATTTTTGAACATGCTTATAGATAATTTAACCCCGCAGCCCTTACAAATAGTATTGGTTTTTGATTGAGACTCATCTTTATTTTTAGCCATTTCCATTTCATGATGGCGAAGGTAATCTTGGATTTTCTTTTTCTTAGCACGAATTAATGTATAATTAATCATAAAATACGTAACATTAGTAAAATATGAAACAATAATATTGAAATTAAGAAACCGGAAAATACGAATTAAAAAGTAAGAAAACATAATTATTAAACAAAATGGATGGAGGGATCTAGCTCCAGAGTAATCTCGAGGATATTCTTTAAATTCATGCATTTATCATCATGAGCGGAAGTCTGATATTACTTAAGATACCATCGAATTTAAATATTTAAAAGGAATTCATAAATTCTCTTACAAGTTCAAAACGATTTAATAGATATAATGTAAAGGATGTAAAAGGGTGACTCCTGCCACTTGACCTCAATGCAAGGTCCATAAATTAACAGACTATGCAGCAGGAATAAATTAATTTAAATTGGTTATTTAAAATGGTCTATTCTCCTTTTTTTCTATACATTATATAGTCTTAAATATTTAGAATAATCAAGAATAAAAACTAATAATGAAATACCAAAAGCAGGAATTATATAAAAAAAAAAAAGAAATTCAATTACATATATCATCATCACCACACCATATTCAAGATAGTTCCTAATTATAATAGAAATTATAAGCAATAAAAATAAGAGAAAAATATCGATGATGAAAAGAAAGGAATATTTTTTATAGCATTTCTTGCAAAAATACCCTTTAATTGACAGGAAAAAGATTTTTTGTTTTATGAATTCTTCATTCCTATTTTTGAACATATTTGTTGATAATTTAACCGCGCAGGTCTTACAAATCGTATTGGTTTTTGATTGAGACTCATCTTGATTTTTAACCATTTTTAGATGATGATAGCGAAGGTAATCTTGGATTTTCATTTTCTTAGCATAAATCAATATATAATTAATTGAAAAATACGTGATAAAAATAAGATTTGTATCAATTAATATGATTTGAAAACCCATGATAATTGGAAAAAGAAATATAACGAAAAAATAAGGAAATATATACCAAAATGGATGGGGGAATCTACTTCCATAATAATTTGGAGGATATTCTTTAAATTCATGCATTTATCATCATGAGCGGAAGTTTGGTATTAATTAAGAAACCATCTAATTTAAATATTTAAAAGGAATTCATGAATTCTCTTACAAGTTCAAAACGATTTAATAGATATAATGTAAAGGATGTTAAAGGGTGACTCCTGCCACTTGACCTCAATACAAGGTCCATAAATTAAATAGGGGGAGGAGGGCGAAATCAGAGTGTAATTTCTTACACTAACCAAAAGACAAAAATCCAGGGTGTCGCAGGAGTCATAGTTTTAGACTTTTTGCTAAGATTTTACCTTCTCTTAGTATACAATCATACCCATCCTATTTAAATATGAGGATTTTTTCCAATGTAACCTTACTAAGAAGGATTAATTTTATGAGAGAGACAAATATTGGACTCCCATATTTATATTAAAATCTCTTAATACTTATTTATTAGGACATATTTGCTGAAAAATAACCTTTAAATTAATAAATAAGAAAATGTCAGAACATCATGAAGAAAAGAGGGCTGAAGAGGGTATAGAAAAACAAAAAATATTAATTGGTGAAAGCTCTCTTATTTGCTTTGCATGTGGTGAAAAAATAAATCTTAAAACCGAAAAATGTCCTAATTGTAATACAGAACAAAAATATTAAAAATTCTTAAAAAACATGTATGATTAACCTCAATAATCAAGAAATTTAGTGAATAAAACATGACTGATTTAAATAAAAAACAAGTACTAACAATTTGGCTTTTAATTATTTTCATGATTATTATCGTTATTAGCATTAATTTTATTATACCTAATATTGAAGTGCTCGTCATTGGAGCAATCCCCTTCTTAATAATTTTAGGAATAATCTTGACTTTAATAACCCAATTCTTTTTTGATCCTAAAAGACAGTGTCCTAGATGTGATAAAGAGATTCCTAGCATTTACACTCGAACCTGTGCTAAATGTAGCTTAGTGTTAATGAAAAAATGTGATAAATGTGGTATATATTTAAATACTTACGTAGAGGGTAAGCCCATTCAATATTGCAGGGACTGTGGAAATAAGCTTAAAATGAAAATTGAACAAATTGAAATTTCCGATACTCTACAAAGCTTTCTTGAGCAGACTGCAAAGGTTAATTTCTGCCCTACTTGTGGTTCTGGCTTAGATGAGTTGGATAATCCCAATTTTTGTCCTCTCTGTGGTGGAAAAATCGATTAATCATTAATTTTTTTATTTTCTTTCAAATCAGTTAAAAATTATGTTAAATTATTTCAAACTAACTATAAAGATTAAATTCGTATTATTATATTATAACAATAAGTACTAATTCATCAAGAAAATATTACATGAGTGATATTTTTAAGTTGCTTAACCTATTCAGTTAAATAGACCATTACTGATAGTATTTTTCGTTCAATTGATTTTAGACTGTCAAATGAGATTCTATCATCAGGTGATTATTCATCATAATTATATATATCGTATAAAATATCTTCTCTTTTTTCATTCCAGTTTATCTTTTTTAATATTTCGTTATTTACGTTTATCAAACCCTTACTATGTTCATTAAACCATTTGAAAAATAAAGCTTTAACTTCTTTTTCGTCTTTAGCGCTAAGGATAAGCGAGCCTCCAAGTGTAAAACGACAATCGAACTTTTCTTCTTTTTTCTCAATACACATGATAATTTCTTTACTAGATTCTCATTATTTATGTTCCTTTAAAATTTAAAAAATGTAAAAAGGATCACTTTTACTCCTTGATATCTATGAAAATTCATGTATTTATTTTTATTGGTTAATTTTATTAATAAGGGAATAATTATAAATTAGCCGTTTTGTATTATTTTCTAAACAGAGATCATCCAATTCTCGATGTTAAGTGCCTTGTGCCGTAAATTTCTTGAAAAATTAATTTTTTAATTTTTCAATCGTCTGTTTAGCTTCTTTCATTATTTTTGTTATTAATTCCTGAACAGTTAATATTTCATCTATTCTCCCAATTGCTTCTCCCCCTAATATTAAAACATCCTCTTTAGTTTTTTCATTAGCCTCGTGTAAAGTATTGAAAGAGGCCATTTCTACGGCTAACATTTCCTTTGTAGGGCTCAATGGAAGTCCTAAATACATTTCAGGAATGTTATCCAGCGTCAATTTTACCATCTTTTCAGCAGTTTTATTTCTAATAAACCTCATAGGACCGAAAAATCCTCGTCCGATTATAGTATCTGTCTCTTTCCTAGGGGGAATACTTTCTTTCCACACCTTTTGAAAATCTGATTCCTTCGTGGCAATAAATCGCGTGCCCATTTGAATCCCTACTGCCCCTAAAGCCAATGCAGCTGCAAAAGAACGACCATCACAGAAACCTCCTGCTGCAACAACAGGCACCTTAACGGCATCTACTACTGCAGGGACCAATACAATCGAATGAGCATCCCTCCAACTAACATGTGCCCCGCCCTCACGTCCCGAGGCAATGATGAAATCGACGCCTGCTTGTTCTGCTTTTAACGCATGTCGTACGCTGGGAACCACATGACCCCATTTTACACCTAATTTTTTCATCCAATTCATTACGTATTTCTGATAAGGATTACCGGCTGATGTAATTATCACTTTAAGTTGTTCCCTTACACTTGGATTCTCTTCTAAATATTCAAATGTTGTTTTGAGAATAATTTTACAAACACTTTCAAACTCCTCAGAAACAGGTACGTTTAAACCAAAAACACACCCTTTCACTTCTTTTAACTCTTCTACAACCTGATTTAAAGAGCGAATTAAACGATCTTCTGTTGGAGGAGGTCCAAAAATGGGTTCTACATTTAAATCCTTAGTCATATCGAAGTTATCTTCCGAAGCCATCCCTACGGTAGAAATTAATCCTATAGCTCCAGCTTTAGCGACCGCGACTGCTAAATTATTTGTTCCGTAAGGACCCATTCCCCCTTGAATAATTGGATATTTCAAACCTTCAATTAAATCTAAGAGAGGAGTATGTATTGTGTCATTATCACTCATAATTCCTTTAATGAAAAATATTTCTAATACTTTACGATTTCATTTCATTAAACTCAAATAATATGTTAGATTAGAAAATGATATACGTTGCATTTTTTTACAAATCATTGTTCCCTAAAACGGGGGTGTGGCGCAGCTTCTTCTGATCTTCTCAGCAGAAGCGTAGCCCGGTAGCTTTGAAGCAATATCTGTTTCAAAATCGAACGCGATAGGCTCCAGATCCTTTACGTAAATACGTGCTAGGGGCAACTTATTGGCCGGGGGTTCAAATCCCCCCGCTCCCATTCATCTTTTTTAATTCTTAAGTCATTATAGAAATTATGATATTTTAGAATAATATTATTATATCGAGGTTTATAAGATTGTTTTAAAATCATAATTAATGATTACAATTGAATTATTTCTTTTATTTTCAATTATCTTATCAATCTTCACAGTAATTTTTTATATTCTGAGAAAATTAAGGTTTAAATCAAGAAAACTGGTTTATTTTTTACCATTCTTTTATTTCTATTTATTTATTCATTTCTTATTAAATTATGATTATTATATATCTTCAGACTTAGCTCGTAATCTCCATCCATCTAGTATAATTTTTGCTACCATTTCTCTATTACTTTTATTTGTAACCCCGTATCTTTATTTTATTGGTTTAAGCATAAAGGATGAAATTATAATAGAACTCGATCATCCCTCATTTATCAAATCAAGGAAGGGAACTATCACATTAGGAAAAGTAATGAAAAAAACCAGAAAGTTATACTCTTTTTATCTTCCTCTTCATGATCTAGAGCGACATATGTTTGTATGTGGTTTAACAGGTTCAGGTAAAAGTAATTTTGTTCAACATTTTCTAATGAATCTTAAAGAAAAATATAATTTTCCGTTGATGCTTGTCGAATTTAAAGGAGAATATCATTTTTTACAGGATAAAATAGAAGATTTGCTTATAATTCAACCTGGAGAAAATTTTTCAATTAATATCTTTAATCCAGAAGGCTCCCATCCAGAAGTTCATGCTGAAAGAATATTTGAAATTATGAGATTAGGAATTCTTTTAGAAGAAAGTGCTGAATATTCACCTCAAATGCAGAAAGTATTAATAGATGTTTTAACAGAAGTATGTCATAATAAAGAATATCAGAGTTGGGAAGGTTTTTATAAACGTTGCGAAAACTACTTAGAACAAAATAAAAAGAAAGTTCCTTGGATACAACAAACGTTAGTAAGTATTCAAAATAGAATCCGAAGATACTCACTTGGTCCTATAAAAGCGATATTTGATACAAAAAATAGGTTAAATGTGAAAGAACTTTTTGATAGAAACATCTTGATAGATTTAAGTTCAATAATCCGACTAGGCGGGGAAAAAGAAGATGCTCTTTTTTTCTTAAATGTCCTTTTAAAATATTTATGGGATAGGAATATTACTCATGGCGCACAGAATTATGAGGGTATTAGACATATTACAATTATCGAAGATGCTCAATATTTTGCTCCTAAAGAACTCTCTATTCAAACAAAACTCACGATTTATTTAGAAGATATCGCTTTATTATTAAGAGGTACTGGAGAATGCTTGATCTCAATAGCTACACGCCCCAATATAAGTGAAGAGATTCTAGCGAATTGTGGAGTCTTAATAACATTTAAAAATCACTTGCAAAAAGGATTATTAAGCACATTATTAAATCTTAAGGAGGAACAAGAGGATTATCTCGCTATGTTAAAAGAAGGTTATTGTATCGTTAGAGTAAATTCTATTGAGAAACCATTTTTACTATATATCCCTTATATACCACGTCATTTTTTATCTCCTCAAGAAATAAAAGAAAATAATGAAAAAATATTGAATTCAACCCATAATAATAAAAATGAAAAACCTATCAATGAAAATCTTGCACTTGAGAATAAAGCATATTGTCAATATTGTGGTGAGGAAATAAAGAATAATAAAGATTCCTGTAGTTTTTGCTCGACCCATTTAGAAGAATTTAAACAATTGGATAATCTCATTCAAAATCTCCAAGAGAATCAACCATAGAGATAAATCTGTTTTGATAAACTACTTATTTTTTTTTTCTACTTTTTAAGTTAAAGAATTAAAATTCTTAATTAATGCTTTTTCAGAGTCTCCTAACCATCTAAGGAGTAAAAAAGTGGATAATTTTAACCCATTTTCACTTAAAAAGATTTGTAGTCGATTTCCACTCCGATAATTGATTATAAAGTATTTTTTCGTTATAAGATTATCCAATTCTAATTTTTTGATATCACGAGAGATTGAACCTTCAGTTTTATTTAAATTTTCTGCAAGTTCTTTAATTGTAAAGTATTTTTTAGGACAATAATTACGTCTCATATATAATAACATCTCTATTACAGATTTTGGTTTATATTTTTCGATTAAATTCTCTAAAATCATGTATTTCTATCTAAAAATATTTATAAAAATACCTTCAATTTTGATGATTAAACTTATTTTTGAAGGGTAAAATCAAGTTAGAGAACTATGGTTCGTAATGTAGAATATCCCATACTCTTGATAGATATATATAAAAGACGTATTGTATATATATCTTTATAATTGTAGATTACTATAAGTATTTTGAATATTTTGAAAATAATCAAAATAGAGGAGCAATTATGGTTCAAATTAGCGATATGCATGAACTTGCAAAATCTATCGGTTTGAAAAGAACTGGTGTAATCGGAAGATGTCTCTCAAATGAATATATAAATACATCTACACATCTCGAATGGCAATGTGGTAAGTGCAATCATATATGGATGGCTAGACCTAAGGATGTTAAAAGAGGGACTTGGTGTGCTAAATGTGCGGGAAATCTACAATTTACAATAGAGGATATGCAGGAATTAGCTAGAGTCAGAGGTATCGAAGATACAGGAAAACCCGGAAAATGTTTATCGGAAGAATATATAAGATGTGAATCACATCTAAAATGGGAATGCGGATCATGTGAGTATGTTTGGAAAACTACACCTAGGACGGTAAAAAGAGGACATTGGTGCCCGAATTGTTCAACAAGCAAGATGGAACGTAAGAGTAGACAAATTATTCAGTCCTTATTTAACAGGAAATTTCCAACAATACGGCCCCAATGGTTAAAGAATCCTTATACGAATAAATGCATGCATCTTGATGGATTTAATAAAAATTTAAGGATTGCTTTTGAATACAATGGTAAACAACATTATAAATATGTTAAATTTTTTCATCGTACTTATCAAGAATACTTCAACCTTCGATATCGTGATTCAGTGAAACGACGACTATGTAGGGAAAATGGTATAATATTAATCGTTATTCCATACACACTTACTCCAGACCAAATCAAGCAACATATTGTCAAGGAGTATGAGAGACAGAAATCTGAATTCTAACTCCTTTTTTTTTTTATTTTCAAAAATATTCTATTTCAAATTTTTTTCTTCTAAGAAAGTTAAAAAATCCTGACATAAATCATGGGAATACTCTTGAACTGACTTAAAATTAGGATCAGATTCATAATCCAGGGATTTAATGAACTTAACTAAAAATGGAAAGATATTTTTATAAGAAAGATTCCCATAAACACATTGACCTACAATATCGAACAGTTTAGAGCCTTCCTGAAACGTTTCGACGATTATAGGTGCATTAGTTGATCCTGAAATTGACATCATATCTGTTAAAACCTTCCCAATGTGCCACATGAAAATAGTCATTTTAGATTTCATTGAGTTTTCTTCCTTCATTTTTTATTAATATTCAAGCAATTATTTAAAGTATTTTATTTTAAAAAAAATTTATTAGAGGTGGATTTTTCCGCCATTTTGCCCGATGCTCCCGAACGGTTGGAAGAGATCATTTCGGATTTCTTGAAAGATGCAATACCAAGAATTAAATAGGGTTAGAAATGCTCCCGATTCATAATCGTATTTATAATGCTTTGCATAAAAATAAATAGAAATCAAATAAATTAAATAAATGAATACATAAATTTTAATAAATTGGGAAGTTTCCTCTTTCAATTCTTTAAAATATTGCCTTAATTCCTCTGCATTTTGAAATCTATTCATAGTCTTTAAATGTAATACTGTATTTAATGTGATTTATCTTCAAAATGAGCAATATGATAATTATACTCATCAATAGCTTTAGTAAAAGTTTTCTTTTCCGAAGTCCATTTTAAATGTCCAAAAAATTCTTTCATTTTTCTTAAGAATTGAATGTAATCTTCAGCAGAACCCTTATTATTAATATTATATTTTACTCTTATTTTGGTATCCCACATAATAAATAAATCAGGATTCCTCAGAGCTATAATTTTTATTGCTCCGGTCTGCTCAATTCCATTAACATTTCTTAAGATTCCATATAATTCCTTAATTTTAACGATTAAATCTTCATCTTAAAAATCGATATTTCTAAAATTGGCAATATTTATTTGTTTAAAAATAATTTCCGTCCGATTTATAGTTTTATTAAATTTTTCCGGCGTTAAATTATTCATAAAATATCTAAATCTTACAAAATTCCATATTGCTAATAATAGAAAGTAGGCCTCAAAAATTTAAGATAAATTTTTTATAATAATATGTGATTAGTTATATTATAGACAAAAAAGGTTAAAAAATGTGTTAAGGATTAAAGGTCAAAAATTACTATATCTCACTATTTTTTTTTGTTTTTTATATATTTTCATCTTTATTCAAAGTAATAGGGGACAAGTCGATTCTGATTATTATACTTTTGAGGATTTTAAAGAACATAAAAATAATCCTTTGAATTTAAAAGGTTCATTGAGTCTTTCACCATTTATCATAGATGACACTGGAGGAGGGGATTATACTTGGTCAGAGGCTGTTGCTGAAACATGGTGCTCAGGTTCTGGTAATTGGAATGATCCTTATATTATTGAAAATATAACAATTAATGGTGGAGGTGTATCAGGATCTTGTTTATTAATTAAAAATTCTAGAGAATATTTTAGAATTCAAAATTGTACTTTTATAAATTCTGGATCCGACTTATACGACGCAGGAATAGAATTAGAGAATACTACTTGTGGAGTTCTTATTAATAACAATTTTACTGATAACAGAGAAAATGGGATTCTTTTATATAACGCTCATAATAACACAATTTCGGGAAATATTGCTAGCAATATTCAAACAAATTATCAAATTAATGGAATTTATAACTATAACTCAAGTAATAATTTGTTTTCAGAAAATATTGCATATAATAATGTTTATTGTGGAATATACTTAGAAAATGCTACCGATAATTTCATTATGAGTAACACATTTAATAAAAACGCAATTAATGGAATTTATATAGAGCAAAGTAGTAATAATAATACTATCTGGAATAATACAATTAATGAAAATCTTAAAAATGGAATAAAAATAGCTAAAAGTGAATCTAATAATGTTTCAAATAATATTATAAAAGAAAATTCAGATTTTGGTATTTATTTAAATTATCTATGTCAATTTAATTCTATAGAAGAAAATATAATATCTAATATTTTTAAAAACTCGCAAGATGGGGGCATATATTTAAGTAAACAGTGTTATCAAAATAGAATAATGCGAAATATGATTAATAATAATTCTGATTTTGGGATTAAAACCTTTTATTGTTGTAATTATAATATTATAAAAAATAACTCAGTGAATGATAATGGACAAAATGGTATTTATATTTATGACAGGTGTTATTATAACAATATTACTGGTAATTATATCTATAATAACTTTTCAAATAATCAAAATAATGGTATCTTGTTAGAGAGTGTAAGTTTCAACTCGATTATAGCTAATACTATTTATAATAATTATCAAGCGGGAATAAGTGTAGAATATTGTCATTCTAACTTAATAGTATATAATAATATTTCTAATAATAGGCTTTATAATATCAAATTTGAAGAAAGTGAAAATAATAACATCTTTAATAACTTATTAGATGATGTTTATAAAATTACATGTATTTCTATTGATGATAATGGAGCTGAGGGAATAAATTGGGTAAAATTGAAAGAATATAATTTGTGTAGTGGAAGTGGTACATGGGATGATCCTTATTTAATTGAGGAATTGGTTTTTAACGGTAATAGTGGATTTATTGAGTTCAATATTATTAATAACTATCATTATCTCATTGTTCAAAACTGTATAATTACAAATTCTTTGCATTCAGATTTTATAGCTGGCATTCAATTAGAAAATGTTTCCAACGGTATTATTAAAAATAATTACATTTTTAATAATTTTGGGGATGGAATCAGACTTAAAAATAATTGTAGGAATATAACAATTTGTAATAATTATGTTAATGATAATGGGTGGGTTGGAATTACAATGTGGACTTCATGTAATAAAAATACAATCTCTAATAACACCTTAAATTGGAATGATTATGGAATATCATTATCGATAAACTGTAATAATAATACAATTTATAATAATACCGTTGAGAATAACTTCTATGATGGAATTACTTTAAACAATGATTGTAATGAAAATATAATCCGAAAAAATACTGGTAGAAACACAGGCTATATATATCAAGATGTGGGAATATTTATAATAGATTCAAGAGAGAATCTAATCCTTGAAAATACAATGGATAATCATGATGAATACGGTATTCAATTAGTTAATGGTGATAATAATTATATATATTTCAATAACTTGACTGATAATGATTATGGTGGCATATTTCTTTATGATCGTAGTGATTATAATCATATATCAAATAATATAGCAAAAAATCAAAGGTTTAACACTCAAACTCAAGGAATTTATGTGTACCAATCTTGGTATAATAATATTTCAATGAATTCCTTTATTAATAATTCTATTAGAGGATTTTCTATTTTTGAATCACAACGTAATATAATATATCACAATAATTTATCTAATAATAGCAGTCCATATATAATCTTAAGTTCAGAGAATAATAATATATTCTTAAATAATTACAATGGGATTGATATTAGTACTTCCCTTTCGATTGGTGAGACTGGTTCTCTAACATGGGCACAAGCAGCAAATATCAATCTCTACACTGGTTCTGGCACTTCAGTTGATCCATATGTTATTCAAAATATGGAATTTGATAGTTTAGGAGTTTCTACTGGAATACAAATATTAAATACTCAAAATGTTATTGTTCAAAATTGTACAGTATTTAATACAGGCAACATAAGTTATGATGGAGGTATTAAATTTGATAATGTTAATAATGGTACTATTGCATACAATAATTGTTCAAATAATATGTGTTCAGGTATAATTTTATATAATACTGTAAATACAACGGTTATTGGAAATATTGTAAATAACAATAATGAATATGGTATTACTCTTCAAGGCGGCAGTCAGGAGAATAATATAACTGGAAATACA
Organism: Promethearchaeota archaeon; assembly: GCA_016839905.1. The sequence continues at coordinate 32,716 of JAEOTJ010000403.1, forward strand.
GGTTCAAATAATAATATTTATGGAATTTATTTGAGACTTTCAAATTATAATACAATTTCAAACAATAGATTTAATAATGAGATAAATTTAGTTGGTTCTAATTATTGTCAAATTATAAATAATAGTATAACTAATAGTCCTAAACATGGTATTTATTTAGTTTCTGATTATTCTAACATTACTGATAATGTTATCTATAATTGTCTGCAAGATGGTATATATTTAGATGGTTCTGATTATGCTCAAGTCTTAAATAATACAATTTTTGATAATAGTAAAGGAATTTTTTTAGAGGGGTGTATTTATACTACTGTAGCCAACAATTCTTTAACACAAAATGATTATGGTATTTACATGTGGGATACTGATTGGAATAACATTACTTTAAATTTGATAGAAACAAGTTTAATAACAGGTATTCGATTATCAATGGGTTGTAGTTATAATTTTTTCTTTAATAATAGTTTAATTAACAATCTTTTACAAGCGCAAGATACTGGAACGAATAATTATTGGAATAATTCAATGATTGGGAATTATTGGGATAATTATTTTGGTTACGATGAGAATTATGATGGAATTGGAGAAATGCCATATATCTCCGGTGCAGTTATTGATTATTTGCCTATATGTTTTAGGAGAGTTGAATCATCGATTTTTGATGGTTTATATATTGATCATATGCTTACTGATGCAATTCAAACTCCAGCACAGTTTTCATATATATATCTTGGTGGAAACATATTTAATGAGACTTGGACGGGAAATATGAGCACTTGGCAAGTAGACAATAAAACAAGAGTAATGTCAGGCGGATCTTATTTTGGTGATGGAGATCATACTCCAGCTTGGATTTATAGAAATGTTAAATTATCAGAAACTATCCCCATTGCTACGATTTTAGAAGGAGATCATAATTTTACAGTAGTGGGTGAAACAACTCATTCCTTCCCGGGATATGGTGATTTGGACATTTGGATTCTTCAAGATAATACCTATCCTGACGCAATAGTTTGGTATGAAAAGAATTCAGGAATTTTATTGAATGGAACATTTGTACATCTGGGGGGAACTAATGAATATACTTTTGATTTTGTATTATCTAATGGTACTCTTGGTATAAATGATTATGTTCCTGAATTATTAATGCCTTCAGTTTCTCCAACCGATGGTTCTCAAATAACAATCTTCAATTTTTCAGTTGTATACCAAGATAAGGATAACAATTCTCCAATTTATGTTAAGGTACTCATAAATGGGACTTCATACGCAATGGAAAAAGAAGATCTATTTGATAATAATTATAATGATGGTTGTACCTTCCAATATTTCACAAAATTACTTCCTGGATGGTATAATTATTCTTTCGAGTGCAAAGATGCTAGATTTTTCAATTGGACAACTACTTATACTAATTTACAGGTGATATACGTAAATGATTATGCACCAAATTTAACAAATGGACAAGTTATTCCTAATGTTGAAAGTAATGAGACAACATTATTCAATTTTACAGTATTTTATTTTGATGATGATAATAATTTACCAGCCCAGATTAACATCACTATCAATAATACAGGAATTTATAATATGTTACCCATAAATCCATTAGATACTAATGCCATAGATGGCATTCTTTATTATTTCAATACCACGCTTGATTTTGGTTATTATCAATTTCAGATTAATTGTTCAGATGGTAGTTTCCTTAATTCAACGGGATGGATCATTGGTCCTGAAGTTAATCCTTTTTATGGAGCAGACATCGTGACTCTTCTAACTCCTACTAACATGAGTAGTTTTTTTACAGGAATATATAATTTTACTTGGACGAGCTTGGAATTTATTTATGGTGTCGTGAATTATACTTTACAAATATCTAATGTCTCTGATTTCTCAAGCATTATATTACAAAAGGATGAAATTAAAGAGTTATCAGGAAAATCCAATCTAACTCAAGGGATTTTTTTTGATTCTGGTTTATATTATTGGCGTGTCCGTCCAACTTATGACATATTCTATGGTAATTGGTCCAATTATTTAATGTTTAATTTAACTTACAATGAGAACATTCCAAGTCTAATCTCCAGAGATGTTAATCCATTTAGTGGAGACCAGTGGACACAATTCAATATCACTGTGAATTATTTTGATGCTGATAATAACCATCCTTATTTTATTAATGTTTCGATTAACGGTACTTCATTTACAATGACAAAACAAAATCCTTCTGACAATAATTACACGGATGGAAGCCTCTATCAATATATAACACGATTAGTTCCAAATACATATAATTATTCTTATTCTTTTGAATGTGGTGATGGTAAATATTTGAATTCAACAATTTTATATTCAGATTTAGAAGTAATTGAGAGTAATTTTAATGCTCCCTCACTAATTAATGGTCAGGTTTCTCCTACTATTGGTATCAATTCCACTTTATTCAATTTTACGGTAAATTATTTTGATGATGATAATAATTTACCGATTTATGTTAATATCACATTTAATAATACGCTAAGCTTCTCAATGGTACAAGCAAACCCATCTGATATCAATGCCACTAATGGTATTTTCTTTTATTACAATACAACACTTGATTTTGGTTATTATCAATTTCAGATTAATTATTCAGATGGTAGTTTCCTTAATTCAACGGGATGGATCAATGGTCCTGAAGTTAATCCTTTTTATGGAGCAGGCATTGTGACTCTTCTAACTCCTACTAACACGAGTAGTTTTTTTACAGGAATATATAATTTTACTTGGACGAGCTTGGGATTGCCCTATGGTGCTGTGAATTACACATTACAAGTATCTAGTGTCTCTGATTTCTCTACTATTATATTTGATAAAGAAGAGATTAGAGAGGTAGTAGGAATATCTAATTTAACTCAAGGGATATATAATGATTCTGATATTTATTATTGGCGGGCCCGTCCAACCTATGGACCTTTTAAGGGAAATTGGTCCAATTATTTCATATATAATTTAACTTACAATGAGAACATACCAAACCTAATTTCTGGAGAAGTTGATCCTATTAGTGGAGATCAATGGACACTATTTAACTTCTCCGTGAATTATATTGATGTGGATAATAATTACCCTTATTTTATTAATGTTACCATAAATGGTACTTCATTTAAAATGATAAAACAAAACCCTTTTGACAATGATTATACAGATGGATGTGCCTATAAATATTCAACACCATTACTCCCAAATACATATAATTATTCTTATTCTTTTGAATGTGGCGAGGGTAAATACTTGAATTCAACAATATTATATTTAAATATAGAAGTAATTGAGAGTAATTTTAATACTCCCTCACTCATTAATGGTAAGGTATATCCTACTATTGGAGTCAATTCCACGTCATTCAATTTTACTGTAAATTATATTGATGATGATAATAACTTACCGAGCCAGATAAATGTCACCATTAACAATACGGGAATTTTCTCAATGATAAAAGCCTATCCTATTGATAATAATGCAATAGATGGAATTCTATATTATTATAACACGACATTAGACTGGGGTTATTACCAATTTCAATTTTTTTGTTCTGATTTTTCTTTTAGTAATTCAACTGGATGGATCATTGGTCCCGAAGTAAATCCATTTTATGGAGGTAGTGATGATATAATTATTTTCTATGATGATTTTGAAAGAGTAAGTCTCGGTTCAGATTGGACGCATATAGGAGGAGGGACTTACGGTATAAATGCAGATACATCACAATCTGGAATTAATTCTGCTTATCATTGCCACTCAGATGGTGAATTACATTTAAAAATTATTGATTTAAGTTCTTATAATTCTGTAAATGTTTCTTATTGGATACAGCAAGGGGATAATTCAATAGGAAGCGAGAATCCCGACGGAGGTGAAGACTTGTATGTTGAATATTATAATAATTTAGGGATTTGGTCTGAACTTGATCAATTCCTAGGAGCTGACTTAGGAGCCACCATTTATATTAGATCCCATCTATTACCAGTTGATGCACTCCATTCTGGTTTTAGATTAAGGTTTAGACAGCAAGCGGGTACTGGCTCAGATTATGATTACTGGCATATTGATGATGTTAAAATAGAAGCTGTAGGGACATCTAAAGTTACTCTATTTTCACCAAGTACAGATATTATTCTTTCCTCTGGTCCGCATTCTTTTTTATGGGAAAATTTGAAGGCATTTTTTAGTCCTGTAACATATACACTCCAAATTTCGAGAAATGCTGATTTCTCTACCATTTATTATGAAATTAATGATATTGTGGAGACTCCTGATACCACAAGCGTTTCAATTAACATCGAAGGAACAGAATCAGAAGGCATTCTTGTCTCTACTGTTTTTTCGAATGGTCAATATTATTGGCGTGTCCGCCCAACCTATGGACCATTTAAGGGAAATTGGTCTGAAATATCAAGTTTTTCAGTTAGCATTCTTCCTAAAAAAGGGGATATTGGAGAATTAGAACAAGTGAAAGTGAATCTATATATTATAATCATACTTGGAGTGATTGCTGGAGTTACGGTTTTAGCTTTATTCTCGATGTATAAGCATAAGAAGAAGGTATTCCTAAATATAAATAAAAAAAATGATGATAAAATAGATTCTGCCGAAAATGGTTATTTAGAAACTGATTATGCCGAATTGAATTTGTCAAATAGAGAGTGGGTAATTGAGGACAATGAAATTATGACTGAAGAATATAAAGTTGAACAGCAAATTAAAATAATAAGAACTAAATGTCCTGTATGTGGTACAAAGTTAAAAAAAAACAGCAATTCCTGTAAGAAATGCACTACAAGATTCTATTAAATAAAAATAAATTATAATATCTGACATAAGTCATAGGAGAAAAATGTGTGGAAGGGTTAAAAACATTTAAATACCAGCATACCTTAATAATGAACTGTAAATTTAAAAAAGGAAAAGAACTGAAAAGATAAAACAAATAAATGAATTTTATCTTTATGATCATACTCTGTTCGGTTATTTTTACGTTAATCACTTGGAAGTCGCTTGAGAGGAATGATTTCATAAAGGAACCAAGTGAAGTTAATGATGAGCAATTAATCTCTCTTTTCTCAAATGTAAAAAATTTCCTAATTATTTTCTTTGAACTTAGGAATGTTTTTCTATATTCTTTAAAATCATTTTGAGTAAGCAATCCTTGTTCATATTTATTAAGATTTGATAAATAGATGAGAGATTATATGTCTTTCTAATAACTAAATATTCATTAGTTTTCTTATAATTAATTCAAATGTTTTATCAAAATTTTCTCCAGTTTTAGAGGATATTTTAATAAAATCAAACATGTTGAATTTTTCTAGAAAGCTTAGAGCATGATCATCATCAACAGCAATTAGGTCAATTAAGTCAATTTTAGTCCCTACAAAAAGAACAGGAAGGTTGGGGTCATGTTTACGTAAGATACTTATCCAGTTTTCAATATTTTTTAAGGTCATGAAACGAGTTAAATCAAACATTAAGAGAGCTCCTTTAGCCCCTAAAACATAATTTTCTAATAGAAGTCTAAATCGTTCTTGTCCTCCAAAATCCCAGAGTTGAAGAGTAAATGCCTTATTATCGATTATTATTTCTTTTATGAAGAATTCAACACCTTGAGGCAGTATCTATTACAAAATCGAACGCGATAGGTTCCAGATCCTTTATGCAAATACTTGCTATGGGTAACTTATTGGCCAGGAGTTCAATCCAATAGAAATTTCTTCTTGAGGGAATACATCCCCCCTGCTCCCATTCCTTTTTTCCCATTTTTCTTTATTCTCTTTAAACAGTATCTAAGGAAATATTTTTTTTCTAAAAAAATATTCAAGATAATTTTGCTTTTGACAATCTTCAATCTTATTAGGATATTCGTTTGGAAAGGACCAAATCCTTTTAAACATTCTTGAAGATACAAATAAAATGATTTTAGAGAATTCAGTAGTAAAAAACAATAAATTATTACAAGGGAATGGTATTATTTTTCGTAATTAGAGCCATATGGAAAATAAAATATTAAACAATTTTTAACCCATCGAGATTATGTACTGATAATTCCCCCCTATCTAATGTTTCAACCTCCATATAAAGATTTAATCGCTGATGAGGCAAATGTTACTATTTGCTCAGAAAAATGTCTTAATGCATCGTTTCGAAAAGTGTTTCCAGCAAACATTTACCTTCCTTTAAATGACCATTGCGATTTTAATAATCTAATCTCATTTATTAAAATTTTTAACCCCCATAAAATTTATTTAGAGCACGTAAGGACTGAAGAATTTTCTTATTCCCTTCAAAAAAATCTTGAAAACATTAAGATTTTAAACTTAGAAAATTCTTACTAAGAATATTTTTTAATTCTCTTGGAATTTAAATATTAAAATTTAGATTATTTATATTATATTTAAAAGTTTAAATTTCCATTCAATATATAGTAAGTGAGGATTTTTAAATGATAGATAAAAATGAGCTAATAAAGCTTTTACCTAAACTGATTAAGGAAGATGATAAGATAAAGGGAGCAATAATTTCAGCATTATCTTCTGTAGTATCGACAAAAAATGATATTGAACGGCTAATTGAACATTCTGATAAACGATTTGAACAGATGAATAAGCGATTTGAATATATGGATAAGCGATTTGATGAAGCTCGAAAAGATCGGTTGGAATTAAAAGTTTCTATCGGTTCATTAGGTCGTAGAAGTGGAAAAAATTTAGAAAATGCAATCTTAGAGTTATTAAATGAAAAATTAATTCAAGAAAATATTCAAGCGAGTAAAATATATAAAGAATTTTTATCAGATAAGGATGGAATAATTTTTGTAGAAAACTATTCCACGGATATAGATGTTATAATGGAAAATGGAAAAGTCATCTTAATGGAAATCAAATATTCCCCAGATAATAGAGATATATTTCACTTTCTTAAAGTTGCGGAGTTATATAATAAATTAAAAAAATCTTTTGACGAATTAATCCTTGTAGCTTTGGAAATTAAAAAAAAACATTTAGAACTTGCCCAACAAGAAGGTATTAAGGTTGTTGCGGGAAAAATTCTTTTATAATTTAGTCATATTTAAATAGAAATTTCTTCTAATATGCATATCAAAACTCTTTAAATTAATAATTTTCGATAATTCTTAAATGATTTGTATATTATCGGTATAATCAATTTCTCTTTTAATGATTTCAAGAGTTGGAATTTAATCTTTTATAAAATTGGAATTTTTTTGGAAATAATCCAAGTATTCATCTTTTTGTTCCGTACTTTCTAAATAGGCAGTGAAATAGAATCTGAAATAATGAGATTTATATTCAAATCAATATCAAAAATCATTATAAAATCTTTACATAATTTAATAAAATTTGGTTTCGGTCATTGATTTCCTTGTAAATTAAGATATACATAGGTGGTATTAGTGCCTATGGCACTTTTATTCATCGTGAATTAAAATAACAACTCACTCTATTAATTGCCACCTTGGTATATAAATGATAAATAGATGAGAGATTATATATATCTTTCTAATAATTAAATATTCATTATTTTTTTTATAATTAATTCAAAGGTTTTATCAACATTTTCTCCTGTTTTAGAGGATATTTTTATATAATCAAACATGTTGAATTTTTCTAGAAAGCTTAGAGCATGATCATCATCAACAGCAATTAGGTCAATTAAGTCAATTTTAGTCCCTACAAAAAGAACAGGCAGATTGGGGTCATATTTACGTAAGATACTTATCCATTTTTCAACATTTTTTAAGGTCATGAAACGAGTTAAATCAAACAATAAGAGAGCTCCTTTAGCCCCTATAACATAATTTTCTAATAGAAATCTAAATCGTTCTTGTCCTCCAAAATCCCAGAGTTGAAGAGTAAATACCTTATTATCAAAGATTATTTCTTTTATGAAGAATTCAACACCTATAGTCATATGTGTATCAGTATGGAACATACCTTCCACATATCGACGAAGCAGTGTGGTTTTCCCAACGGCACCTTCACCAGCCGTTAGCAGCTTGAGTATGAATTTCTTCGGCATTTTCCTCGGTCTTTAATAAATCTTTAGCAAATAATTCTGTGGAAATCTTATATCTAATAATTTTTCTAGTAGTATTATCTTCCTTTTTTTTTTTATAAAAACCCAATCAATAATTATTGTATTAAAATAATAATAATTATATTTTTGGCATTAATCTACCCTTAACATTTTATTTATAATTTTTAGGTTATATTCTCCATTTAAAGATATAGATAAAGATAATCATAATATAAAAAGAAATTAAGGTGGTATTTCACCCTATGGGTGAATAATTCATTGTAAGTGACGTTAAATCACTTACTCAATCTATTGCCACCTTGGTATATAAATAGTAAATAAATACGAGATTTTATATATCTTTCTAATAACTAAATATTCATTATTTTTCTTATAATTAATTCAAACGTTTTATCAACGTTTTCTCCTGTTTTGGAAGATATTTTAATAAAATCAAACAAGTTGTGTGTTTCAAGAAAGCTAAGAGCATAATCATCATCAATAGAAATTTCGTTAATTAGATCAATTTTAGTTCCTACAAAAAGAACAGGCAAATTAGGATCATATTTACGCACGATACTTAGCCAGTCTGCAATATTTTTTAAGCTCATGAAACGAGTTAAATCAAACATGAAGAGCGCCCCTTTAGCTCCTATAACATAACTTTCCAAAAGAAATCTAAATCTTTCTTGCCCTCCAAAATCCCAGAGTTGAAGAGTAAAATCCATATTGTCAAATGTAACTTCTTTAATGAAGAATTCAACACCTATAGTCATTTTTGTATCTGTAGTGAACATGCCTTCCACATATCGACGAAGCAGTGTGGTCTTACCAACACCACCTTCTCCAGCAGTAAGAAGTTTCAAGATATATTTTTTTGGCATTAATCTACCATTCGCTTTTTATTATATTTTTTAGGTTGTATTCTTCATAAAAAGATATAGATATTAGACATTAAAATATATGATATTGTATAAAGATAATTATATCATAATAATTATATATGAAAAAAGATAATTATCATAGATAAAAGAAAAATAGGTAATTTTACATGTTCCGAATTGAAAATATTGGTGAGAATCTTCTATATGTTAAGGTATTAGGTACTTTACCTCCTTCTGTAGCTGAAAAATTCGTTCAAGAATTTAACGAGAAGATTAAAGAATTAAAAAAATTCTCGGTTATTGTTGATGGCTTAGATTTTATTTTATTGAATTTAACTTCTTTAGATATTATTTTAGAACTTCTAAAGAAAAATAATGAGAAATTAGTAAAATCTGCATACGTAATCTCCAAGAATCCTCTATTAGATGCAGAAGCTCAATATTTAATAGAAAAAGCGGATTCACCTAATAGAAAAATCGTAAAAACTCTTGATGAAGCCAAAGAATGGATAGGAATTAGTGATATTATCATAAAATATGATTAAATTGATTTTTTGTTTCTCTTATTTAAAGTGGTAAAGGACACTAATTTTCTTAATTTAAATAGAATTAAGAAAAATGTTAAAAAAAAGATTATCTTAAAATTATAATATGTATAAAATTGAAAAAATTGGAGATAACATCTTTTATATAAAATTTATGGGAAAATTACCTAAATCAAAGGCTGAAAATTATATAAAAGATCTTCGATTGGCAATTAAGGGGTTAAGCCATTTTTCAATTCTTGTAGATTTATTGGATGCTACTTTCTTGAGTGGCGAAACATTTGATTTTTTACTAGATTTATTTAAAAAAGATAATAAAAGATTGATAAAATCTGCTTATGTTATTTCCGAAAATCCCCCTTTGGATGTAGAATTTCAATATCTTTTCGACCAAGCACCATCTCCTAAGAGAAAGATCGTATCAGATTTAGATGATGCTAAAAAATGGTTGGGAATCAGTGAAATTTCAATTCAATATGATTAGATAAGTAGAAGTTACTGATTTAAGCTATGTTTAATCTTTTTTTACAAAGTTCAATGGCTGTTGTATTATTATCAACACCAATCCAATTTCGATTTAACTTTTTAGCTAATGCCAAGGTTGTGCCAGTTCCACAAAAAAAATCTGCCACCAGATCTCCTTCATTTGAAGAAGCTAATATAATGCGTTCTAACAATTTTTCGGGTTTTTGAGTGGGATATCCTAAATATTCCTTTGATCTTGTTCGCGTTTGGTACGAATAAATATCATCCCATACATCTCCAATGGGATTTCCGGGTCTTTCATCTAAATATTGTTTTCCATCTCTTCTCTTTCGATATAAACGACCATCCTCGTCCTTATATCTAAACATCTTTTTAATATATTCTTCCTTATAGGGTAAATATTGCTTATTAAATGTAAAATCCTCAGATTTAGTATAATATAGTATAGTATCATGCTGCCGCACCCATCCTTTAACTTGACTTTTAAAACCAGATACGCTTCCTACATTCCATATTATCTCTCTTCTAAAAAATTTCCTTCCAAAAATGTTATCACATATCGGCTTTAAGTCAAAAACAGCATTTGCATCACAATGACAGTAAAAGCATCCCGCTGATTTAAGGACTCGGTGCATTTCTTTAATTCTTATATCCATAAACTCTAAATATTCATCCAATGAAACCCATTGGTCAGAGAACTCCTTAAAGTCCACTCCAGTATAAAACGGAGGGTCAATATATATTAAGTCAATAATTTGAGAATCAAGTATTTTCAAAAAGTCTAAATTATCTACTAAATGAACTAAATTAACATCCATTTCAGAATAGATATAATTAAATATTAAATAAATATTATGGAAAAGAATCGGTTAAATACACTTTTATTAGACGAGTTCAGGAATTATGATTTTTCAAGAATAAAGGAAAAAAAGATTTGCTTAGTTGGATCTATTCGCTTTAAAGATTATTTTATTAAGATAGAATCGATATTACAAATTATTCATAAAAAAATAGTAGCTATATGCTCTATTGATGGACTTTTAAATAAAGAAAAGTTTGCATATGATGAATGGGAAGCGTTGCAAGTGATTTGTATCGAAAAATTAAAAGACCAAGATGCAATTTTAGTATTAAATGTAAATGATTATATAGGAGACCATACACGAGAAGAAATCGAATTTTTCAAAAATAACTTAAAGAAACCAATATATTATTTATCTGAATGCTTAAAAATTGGAGAGGGATAATTTAAAATTCTATTGAATTATTTCATTGGTACAGCGGGATCTGGAAAGTCTAGCTTGACAGGTGATTTCCAGAATTACCTCCTAAAGAGAGATCCTGAAATCTCAGTTATAACAATAAATTTAGACCCTGGCGTTAAAATAATGCCTTATACTCCAGATATCGACATCCGGGACTTCATTGTCCTTGAAGAAGTAATGGAAAAATATGGATTAGGTCCAAATGGAGGAATGATTTTAGCTTCTGACTTAATGGTTAATTATTTAGACGATTTAAAAGACGAGATAGATGAATATAATCCTGATTGGGTTTTAGTAGATACCGCAGGGCAATTAGAACTTTTCGCATTTCGTGAAACTGGACCTTTAATTGCAAGTGCTTTAGGTTTTGGAGATGTGGAAAGATCCGTTTCATTTTTATTTGATTCTAATTTTGTACTTAGACCAAATGGGTTTATTTCAACATTACTTATAGCTGCATCAGTTCAATTTAGGTTTAGAAACATCTCCCAAATAAATCTACTTTCGAAAGTAGATTTAATTGATGAGGACCAAATTGATATGATTATTAACTGGAGTCAAGATTTTCAAGCTCTAGAGGACTCTACGAGCGAAAGGGAAAAGGGATTAATAAGAGAGCTCTCCATGCTTATTGCAGAAGTGTTTACACAATTAGGCTCAACAGCTGAATTAGTGCCATGTACTATAAAGGAAGAAGATGGTTTAGATTTATTATTTGGCTATTTACAAAGAATATTTGACAGTGATAAATCAAGTTTTTATTAATCAGTACTTGACTAAATAATAATACACCCCTTTCCTATTAATTCTTTTGTTCGACAAAATTTTGAGATGGGCGGGTCAAGATTCACGAAATATTCAAATGCACTCAACAAGACGTGCTTTAAAT
>JAEOTJ010000404.1 GCA_016839905.1 Promethearchaeota archaeon
AGAGAATAATGATTTAAGAAAATCAACTGAATTAAAGCAAAAGTTCTAGTTAAATGGGGTATCTTATAAACAAAGATTTAAAATAAATGCATAATGATATTATCTAACTTTCGAAGTTGAGTTTTAAGATGATTCCATAAAAAATTTTAAGTAGATTCTCGATCTGAATTAAACTAAAAAAGAAGTGTAAGAAAGAAAGTGATAATGGAAAAAAGAGCTTATTTAAGGAGATTATTTGATATTCTTATAGCTTCTAGATGCTTTTTTACTTCGCTCATATATGGGCTCATTAATTTCTGAAATCCTAATTGCTCTCATTATCTTTTAATTGAGCTTTCAACCTCTCGATCTCCTTGTCTTTCTCATTTAATGCTTTATCTTTCTCGTTTAGTCTCGCTTCCAAAATGTTAACTTTCCGCTCAAGATCTTCCACATTGATCATGTTTTCCACACCCAAGAGCTCCTCCTTTTCCTCCTCAATTCCGCTTTTACTTGCTAATTTATTCACGAAATCTTCTACGCCCATTTTTATTTCAGCCACCAATTGATTTGCAGGTATAGATTGAGTTTTTTTTTAAAAATATAATTATAATCTTCCTCCAAAAACAGAATAAAAAGTTCTTTTCATTTGATTTTTCCATAAATAACTTTTACAGGAAATTCCTTAGAGACATTAAGAGTTTTAGGGGATATTTCTAATGTCAAAACCCATAATTCATCTGGTTTTTGATATAATTTCTCATATAATTTACTAACTTGCACAAAATGATAAATATCTCTATTATCTATTTTAAATTTTATTTCCATTAAGATTGTCTTACCATTTTCCATTAAGATATCGATATCTGTCGAGTATCCTTTTGGAAAAATATCTCCATCTTCATCAATAATTATTTTTCTTTCGATATTGGATATTTCAATATCTTTTAATTTTTGTTGTTCTATTAATAATTTTAAAACCATTTCTTCCAAACCTTTTCCCGTTCGAGAACCCAAATTATCAATGGCATACCGAAGTTCTGTGTAATTTGAATTAATTTGAATTTGTAATGCCTCAAATCGCTTGTCCATCTGTGCTTGCATTGCTTCAAATCGCTTGTCAAATTCCTCAATAACCTGTCGAATATCATCTTTAGTCGCCACAACACCAGATAAGGCAGTAATTATGGCACCTTTTACATCATCGTTTTCCCTTATTAGCTTTGGTAAAAGCTTTAAAAATTCTTCTTTTTCCATTTAGTTTACTCCATTAACTCTATAATATAAAAGAATACTCGACTTTTTAAATATAACTAAAATTATGCAAATTTTATTATTTTTATCCCTTTAAAGTTTTATGACATTACCATAGAAATAGCTAAACCGTACATTCTGAAGGATCAATGTTTCGGTTATAACACGATCTGATCCTACAAATACAATTATTTAGAGGAGGAATTTATGAAGGTTTTAGGCTTTTCTTGAAATCCACAATGAATTACATTATTATTAATATGGAGTTAAAAAAATATGGATTGTATTTAATATTTAAAATATTTTTTTATTTCCATACTCATATTTTCAAAATTATTTAAGTAGAGTTAATACCTATTATACTCACTAATTATTCAAAAAAAAAAATGACTTAAAAATAAAATTAAAAAGTTTAAAATAAGAACTTTTCTTTTATTCATATAAATAATTTCTAAATTATTAAATAAAGATGTCTGCTACTACTGCCTCTCAGCGTTGTCCTCGGTGTGGAAACGAAAATAGAGGCGAAAATTTTCAATGTTCCTTCTGTGGAAAGCGACTTCGACTTGAAGGGATTGAAAATATATTTCTCTTTAGAAGAACTGAGATGGAATGGACAAATCCTGCTCGTTGGTATGTATCAATTATTTGGTTATTTGTTAATCCAAGCAAGTGCTTTTGGAGTATTAATCATAAGAGAGATAAAGCTCCTGGCTTTCTAATATTGCTGTTTAATGCATTACTATTTGGACTTCTTTTCCTTGCATTTTTTTTTCATTTTAGAATAACATCCATCGAAGGTGTCGAACCTGCTTTTCTAGGAAGTGCAATTTTTATTTATGGATTGGCTTGGTTTTTAGCTTGTTTTTTATTTGGATTAATTTTTTATTTTATTTTTTTCTCGATCTTAATATGGATGTTTACCAAAGGAGCAAATTACGCGGTTGGTTTTTCAGAACGGCTTGAAACTCGTTTTGGATCTGAAACGGGGAAAAAAAAAAAAAAAAAAGCGAAGATAGACACTGAAATGAGCCCCTTTAGTATTTATAAAGGTGGAACATTAATGCAAAAACAAGAATCACATAAAAAAAAAATGATGATGTGTGCTTTTGCTCCATTTTTATTAATAAATGTAATTAAGATTATTATTAGTCTAGCCCTCCCTTATGAAGAAATAACAATAAATAGTACAAGTCTCAATACAACAGCAGATTTAGTTATATTTGAGCGAATGTTTAATTCTCCAATTTGGGGTGTTTTTGATTTTCTCGATGCTATTACAATAGCAATATGGATTCCTATTTTAATGACTATAGCTATAAGAGAATTAGCGAATTGTTCAACTTATAAGGTTCTTATTTCATCACTCATCGTAGGTTTAATAATTTCTATATTCTATTATTTCACGCGTCCAACTCTTTTCGGTGGCTTGGCATAGAGTAAATTTTTTGCGAGTACAATGGAAGCTAATCATAATAAAATTCTTGAAATCGAATCTGAATTATATGCTTTAATCAATTCTATAAATAAATTATATTTACAGCATCAAAAAGGCACAATAAGCAATATATTCTTTCAAAAGGCCCTTAAAACTGCAATGAATAACTTACTTAAAATAAACTTTTTCATAAAAGAGAATAATCTTAATTTATCAGATTTATTAAAGAAAATGGACTTTACTGAAAAATACTATCAAGCAATTGACATTATTAATCAAGGTTCTTCTTTAAACATTTCAGATGAGAATAATGAAAAAACTGGCTTCAATCAATCTCAGGTGGAAAATAAAATGAGTCCTTCATTTTTAGAACTTCCAAAAATTACTTCTGAAATAACTTCATCTTTTATTACATTAATGGATGCGCTAAAGTTAGAGGGCCTCAAAGGAACTGATTTAATCTTCCGTCTTTTTAAAGATTTAAAGCAATCTTTGAAAAAATTTCCTGGATCTGAAGATTTCCTGAGTAAAATACAAATAATTAACCATAACATTATGAACAATTCTTATAAAATTATTGAGAATAGAAAGTTTAGAGAAAAAATTGTAGATGATTTATATATTATTTTTAAGGAATTTCAAGAAAAACTAAATATTAAAACTTAAAAAATAAAAAAATTAATTAAGTTCTTAAAATTTTAAAAGATATTAATCTTGTAATTAGATCTAATTCATTCAAAATAAAATGGTAATATAATGCCCAAACCCGGATTGCGTTCAAAAGCTCAAAAACGTCATAAGTTAAAAACACCTGGAGGTCAAAATGTTACTCATTATTGGAGGAAAAAACCTAAACGAGTCCATTGTGCCATATGTAAGAAACCTTTACAATCTATTCCTAGATTGCGACCCGCAAAAATGACTAAAACTAACAAAACTTCAAGAAGGGCAAATAGACCTGAAAGCGGTAGATATTGTGCAAATTGTCTTAAAAATCTAATTAAAGAATCAGTAAGAAATCAATAAAATTTTGGCGAAATAATCTTATTTATTATATTATTATATAATATCATATTTAATTCATAAAAGAATGAATATGAAAAAATGATATTAACAATCTCAGGACTTCATGGAACTGGAAAATCAGAAATTGGAAAACGCATTTCTGAAAAACTTGGTATTAAATATTATAGTACAGGTCAGGCCTTTAGAGATCTCAAAGAAGAGAAGGGGATGACTCTCGAGGAGTTCACTAAATTTGCTGAAAACAATCCGGAGATTGATAAAGAATTAGATAATAAAGTTATTGAAATTGCAAAACAAGGAAATGTCATAATTGATAGTCAATTAAGTGCTTATCTCCTAAAATCAATAGCAGATTGTAAAATCCTTTTAACCTGCCCTTTAGAAACACGTGTTAATCGAATGGCTGAGAGAGATAATACTTCTTATGAAGAAAAGTTGAAAGAAACGAGTGTAAGGGAGCAATCAGAGTTAGAACGTTTTAAGAAACTATATACCATTGATTTAAGCGATGAGGACATCATTAAAAACACATATGATATAATAATTGAAACGGAAAATTTATCCATCCAGCAAGTTTTAGACCAAATACTTCTTGCCTTGAATAAAAAGGAGTTTAATAAATCTTAAATTATATTTCTAAAAAAAATAATAAAAAATTTATTTTCTTAATTATTTCTTATTATACATATTGTTTATCTTTACTGATAAATAACCAGTATAGATAAATAGAATAAAAATAATTTGGTGACGAATTATGAGTGTTTACGATATTGGAAGAGTATGTGTAAAATTAATGGGACGAGAAGCAGGACAATATTGTGTTATTGTTGATGTCATTGATAAAAATTATTTACTTATTGATGGGTTAAAAGTTCGTAGGAGAAGGGCAAATTATAAACACGTCGAACCTACAACAGATGTGATTGAAATAAGTAAAGGAGCCGATCATGCTGCAGTTGAAGCAGCAATAAAAAAAGCAAAACTAGCCAAGAAAATGAACCAATCTGTTCCCATTCCAACTAAATAGTTTAAATTAATACCCTTGCTTTATAACTTTTAACTACATATTTTTTTTATTTATTTTTTGCAACGGTTGCCTAGCGGTACGGCGCTGGCTTGGAGCGGAAAAAGGAACATCTCCCAGAAAGCCAGTGTGCATATGCACTCGGGGGTTCGAGTCCCTCTCGTTGCGTTTATATTATTAAATATCAGGAAATTGCATTGATTGTGCTTTTTGCCCCTTAAACATCTGATCCATCCCTCCAGATGCTTGTGTCTGGATTTTGAGCAATCTCTGTAATGTTGTATTTATACCAAGCGAGCATAGGAAGTACCAGGCAGTAAAATTAATCCAACCCGCTGTAATTGGAGTCGTATCATTAAAAGCCGCAACAATACCTCCTAACAATGGGAGATCATTCGCATTCATGGCAGTACAAGCAACAGGATCAGTTTCATAAATACCTCTTAAAATAGCAAAAATCACGATCATTGGAACGAAAGTTATGCAAGTTGGCTTTAACCTCTGCAATCCTATTCGTTGCTGCGTCTTTTTTAGCATTACATCTTTACGCTCCCAACGTTTTCGGTCCTTCCTGTATTTTTCTGGATTAGTTTCTGCTAATTTTATTATTTGCATCTTATCCTCATTATGGGCTCTAATTAATTTTTGTTTTCTATTTAACTCATCAGTATCGATTAATAATCTTGTTAATCCAGTACTAATGAAAGCGACTATTGTAGATAACACCATTATGAAAAATAAAGAACCTGGAGGATTGGTGATAATGTACGCGAAATCCTGTGTATTCTGAGAAAAAGTCATGAATAGCATGTAAATATACTTCTGAAATTTCTAAAAAAATATAATTTATTTAAGTTAAAATATCTTGAGAGTAATTTAATGTTTTCTACTTTTAAAACTAATATGTTTGGGATTAATCTTAAGAATATATTTATAAGTATGAACTTTTAATTTCAATTTATGTCCCAAAATTATAAAAAAATATATTTAGCTTACTTATCTGTAACTGCATTTTTCCTCATTCTCTTGGGTGTAATTTTTGTATTAGATCCTGAAGAGACTGGTGGGGAAGGAGAATACATCTTACCAGGAGATTCTACTATTGAAGGATTCTATCCATTAATAATAGTCCCAGTTCTATTAATCTGTGGTATTATTGCTTTATTTCTTGCGAGTAAGATATTCTTAAAAATATACGTAAAAACGTTAGGAAAGAATAAGAAAATAGGAATGGTTCAACCAAAGGAATTAGATAACTCTGAGCTGGTGAAAAAGATATTTCTTAGATCTATATTATTAATATTTTTTATCTTGAATATATGTTATACCTTGGTTTCTCAAGAAGCAATTGTTAAACTCATGCGATCTCCTGATCCAAACACAGATTATAGCGTCCCTGATGCGCCACTCATGTATGAGATAGCATTCCTACTTGCTATCCCCTGCTCATTAATCCTGATCCCCATATGGGCGATGAATGATAGTGGTTTAGTGGCTTCCAAAAAAAATAACGCATTAGAATTTGAAAACGTAGATTTAGCTAGTGGTACCATGTATAAAGTCATAAAAGGTTATGCTGGAATTGGTTTCCTATATAGTTTCACAATGATGCTCATTAATTGGGTAATGGCGTCCGATGAACCTCAATACATGATTTTACAAATGCTTAGTCCAATCATGTTTATATCCTTTGCTTTTCCTATAGTAATTTATTTGGAAATGCACAGAAATAAGCTCCGAGAAAAAATGTGGAAGACTCTTAATAAGCTTCAAATGGCAAATAAATTTGCACTCAGTATTAATCTGATGCCAATGGAAACCTATGAAGATTTAAAAAAATAATTTTTTCCTTTTTTTATTTAAATTTAAAATTTTCCCTTAAAAATCCCTTAACTTAAGTATAATGGATTTAAAAAGCGATAAACTATTTTCAATTTCAGTTGTATTTAAAAACTTTAATTTTCTTTAATATCATAAGTGATTTAAATGTCAAAGAAAGATACTATTATTGCAGAATTAGAGCAATTACCCGAAAGATTCATTGAAGAGATTTTAGATTATATCAATTTTCTTAAAGGAAAATTGATTAAACAGAATCTGGAAACCGCGATTATGAGTGAATCTAGTTTAAAAAAAGACTGGCTTCAATCCGAGGAAGATGAGGCATGGCAAGATTTATAAAGTGAGATATTGTTGTAGTTCCTTTTCCTTTTTCTGATCTTTCTCAATCTAAAAGAAGACCAGCATTAGTTATTTCAAATCTAGAAGGAGATGACCTAATTTTATGCCAAATTAATAGTCATCATATTTCTGATATATATACAATTACTTTAAGTAATGATGATTTTCAAGAGGATTCCTTAAAAAAGAAGAGTAGTATCAGGCCTAATCGTATTTTCACCGCTGATCGTCATATCATACTCTATAAGGTTGGAAAAATAAAAGAAATTAAAAATCAAGAGATAATTAACAAGATTATCCAAATTATTAAATCATATAATAATATAGAGGGGGGAAAAAGATGTTATATGATATTGGAACTTTATTAAAAGAAGCTAAATTGCATAAAAAAGGAAAAAGAAGAAATAATTAATGAAATAAAGGAAGAGTTCCCCCAAGATGAAATGTTTTATGAATTACATCTATTTAATGCAATTCAATCTAATTTTTTTATGATTAAGCAAAATCTTATTTTCCTATTGATTTGAAATAATATATTGAATGTGATTAGCAAAATATGCAAAAATATTTATAAAAAAAACAATCATTCACATTTTTTAAGAAACATTGTAATTACTTCACTGGAAAGATAGAAATTGTTTTTAATCAATATATCAAGGTTTTCTAATAAATCTGCCTTATTTTTAATGCCTCTTTTTTTGGATAGAAGTAGAATTCCTAAAGTTCCTAAAGTATGGATTTTAAAAGCTTTAGCTATCGAACTACCTTTTTTTTCATCTATTAATAAAAAGGAATTCTCAATTTCTAAGCATAAATTAACAGCTTCTTTTTCTCCTTTCCCGAGATTTAAGTCAGCTATTTTTAGTTGTTTTAATTTTTTAACAATAATCCATCCCTCTTTTATTGCTTCTTTTAAAACTTTTACATGATCTTCTTGTTTCCTAGATTCTATTAACTCATCATAAACTGCTTGGGGAATTATAATCTCTTTAAATAATTTGTTAAGCAGATTAAGCTCTCTTTTTTTCATAAAAGCTATTAAGGGAGAGCTATTAGAAATAAAATTTGGACCCGTCATTTTTTCTCCAATAATTTATCAATAGTTTTTATATCATTAATGAAATCATCAGCATCGTAATTTAAAGGAATTTTCTTTTCTGCTAATTTATCTAAAAATTCCCAAATATTTAATGAACTTATTTCTGCGGCCCTTCCCAATGACACATCTCCGTCTTGATATAGTTTTAAGGCAAATTCTTCTTTCCATTGAATAATCCCTTTATCCAATAGTCTTCTAATTACACTTGATTTATCTAGCCTCTCAATCTCCGCGATCTCCTCTATCATCTTAGCCATATCATCCGGCAATCTGGAAGTTAAGGTCTTTCCCATTTTAATTCTCCGTATTAAAATTATTATATTAAATACAATAAGATCAATACAATTCAAATATTTAATATTTATCATTTTCTTAATAATGTTTCAATCTCTTCCCTGTAATTCAATATCCAAGAATAAGTTAATTAAAACAAAAAATTTTCATTTTTAGGAAAAGAAAAAATTATTTTTTTAAAATGAATCAGTAATTTTCCAGAACCTTTTAAATACAACCAATATTAATTTGACTTAAATTTTCCCCTTAAATATCTTGACAAAAGTTATACCTAATGTTTTAAATCCGTATTTTATGAAAGTTGCTCTCGAAATCTCTCCTTCTTGATACTTTTTCCAATACTTTTTCAATTTACTCCATTTAGATCCTATACGTTCCTTAATATATTCTTCAAGGTCCTTGATATCATCAAGAATCAGCTCTAATTTAGGGATTATTTGCTCTAAATAATTATCAATTTTATCTGACTTGTAATCAAGGATCTCTAAAGTCGAGATGATTTGTTTTAGCTCCTCTTTTATTTGAGCCACATCTCCCTTTATTTCTGAGGTATCTTTCTTGATTTGAGATGTATCAGACTTGACATCTCCAACGCTCTTATTCATTATATCCTTCATTGCTAACACTTGAGGATGGGCTTTCCATTTTTTAGTCTCCTTTTTCAACCATTTCATTTGTTTTTCTTTTATAGTGATATCGATTTTTTCTACGGTATTCTTAAACCCCTTTTTCACGCCTTTTAAAAACTTCCCTGTTTTTTCCTTAATTCCATTCACGATTTCTACTGATTTTTCTCCAATTTTTTGAGCTTCTTTCTTGAGTCCAGAAAAAATATCATCTTGCTTCTTTTTATTTGACATTTTAAGTTTGTCTTTATGATGAAATTTCCTTATTTTCTAATTATTCTAATCACGTTATTCTAATAAAAATATTTACATCTATTCTTTAAAATTATTATCAAAGCATTAATTGTACTTTAATTATTGCGGATTATGATAAACATTATTTAATAATCATTATTATAATATCTAATATCAATTTATTTATAGTGAAACAAAATGAAAATACAAGGATTAAAAATTATAATTGTTTTAGGCGTTTTCTTTACTTTTTCTTGTTTGATGGGAACTAATAGTAGTAATATTGAGAGTCTAGTAAATGACGAATTAATTACTAATGATGAGGTTTATATGAAAGAGAAAGTTGATCTACCTCAGTTCTCTTATTATAATAATACAGAAAATCCTATTTTTATTGATGCTGATGCTACGGGTGTAGATGCTCATAATTGGACATGGGCACAAAGTCAAGATTGGTGTAGAGGTTCTGGTTTATTTGAAGATCCCTACGTTATTGAAAATATAACAATTGATTGCATTGGAGATGAGTCAGGTATATATATTATCAATTCAAAGAACGTGTATTTTACAATCCAAAATTGTAGTGTAACTGAATCTGGAACTTCGAATAATGACGCAGGGATTAAACTCGAAAACACATGTAATGGAACAATATATGACAATTTATGTTCAGACAATGGAAGAAATGGAATAGAACTTATTAATAATTGTATTAATAACTCTATAATCAATAATACTGTAAATGATAATGAATTTGCAGGGATATATTTAGTTACATCATGTAATAACAACAATATTACTGGTAATACTGCTTGTTATATTGAAGATGGGTATACTCCAGCAGCAGGGATATATTTAACTGATGACTGTGTAAATAATACAATTAAAAACAACACATGTAAAGATAATTCTAATATGGGTATATATTTATTTAATTCATGTAATGATAACAACATTATTGATAATACAGCCTCTGATACTTTAGATGGCGATTCACAAAATTATGGAATATATTTAGATTTTAACTGTGTGAATAATACTATTATCAATAACACCGCAAATGATAACATCGCTCACGGAATTTATTTAAATAATAATTGTGATGATAATAATATAACTGGAAACATTGGAAATGGTAATGGTGGTGCTACAAGTCAGGATTCTGGCCTTATTCTTAATACTAATTGCGATAATAACATCATTAAAAATAACACATTTATGGATAATCTTGAATATGGAATATATATTCGAGATAATAGTAATTATAATATGATTATAAACAACACAGCTAGTAATCAAGCATCTACAGATCAAAATGTGGGGATTTACATCAGATTAAATTGCAACAATAACACGATTGCCAATAACACCGTAAAAAACCATTTTGAGACGGGGATTATTATATATAATAATTGTAACAATAATACTATCTCAGATAATATAGCAATTGATAATCAATATTATGGGATCTCTCTTGAAAGTAATTGTAATGAGAATTTCATCTTAAATAACGATGGAAGTGATAGCGATAGAGGTTCGGCAATTGGATATTACCAATGGTATGGTATAAATTTAATCACTAATTGCTATTATAATGAGATTAAATTTAACACTCTAACTCGCAATAGGAATGACGGTATCCGTCTATTGGATAATTGTGATAATAATACTATTGCAAATAATACTGCCAATGATAACGGGGATGGTGGTGCTGGATTTAGTGGAATATCATTATCTGATGGTTGCGATAATAATACAATTGCAAATAATACTGCAAATGATAATGAACTCTATGGAATCCAATTGAAATCTAATTGTGAATCTAACACTATTTTTAATAATAATGCAAGTGATACTGATGAAGGTGCTAACATAGGATTATATCAAAATGAAGGGATACGACTATCAACCTCCTGTAATAGAAATAGGATTATTAATAACTTTATAAGGAAAAATGCTTATGATGGAGTTTCAATCAGAGGAGAATGCCGTTATAACATCATTAACAATAATACTGTAATAGAAAATGGAAATGAAGGAATACACCTATTTAATAGCTGTACTAATAACACCCTTTCCTACAACATTATAAGAGATAACGCGTATAATGGAATCTATTTAGAAAATGATTGTGATTATAATAATATAACCTATAATAATGCGACTGACATGTATTTATTTAGTAATATACAAGATCGAGGGATCTATTTAAAAAATGACTGTGTTTTTAACATTATCGCAAATAATATTGTTAGTAATAATTATTACGCAGGAATTGGTCTATTTAATGGTAGTAATGATAATACTATTGTCAACAATACTGTCTTTAATTGTCAATACTATGGAATACACTTAGATTTCTTCTGCCACTTAAATCTTATTATTAATAATTCTGCAAGCGATCCAGATACATCTGGTAGTTATAATCAAGATTATGGGATTAGATTAACTAGAAATTGTACAAATAATAAAATAAAAGATAATATAGTTAAAGACAATGAAAATACTGGTTTATTTTTACTTGATGGATGCAATTCAAATCTGATTAAGAATAACAACGTAAGTGATACAGATCAAGGAGGTGCGATTGGAAGATATCAAGATTACGGAATTAGAATAGAGAATTGTAGTGATAATAGCATTATAGAAAATATCTTGGTTAATAATGCTTTTAATGGGATACGACTATTCAATATAAGCAATAATAATACAATTTCATATAATACAATTACACAAAATGGATATTGGGGTAGTAATGATGGAATCTATATATATGATGGTTGTAATAACAATACTATTTCAGCAAATATAATTGATAATAATAATGATGATGGGATAGAATTAACTAGTGATTGTAGCAATAATACTTTTATTGGTAATATAATTAATTCCAATCTTGGTGAATGCATTGATGATGGAGGAGCCAATAATGAACAACTCTGGAATGTCTTTAATGGGGTATTATCTCACACGATTATAATTGATAACAACGAAGGTGGTGATTTCACTTGGATTGAAGCAGTAGAAACTTTAGCCTGGGTTAGCGGCTCGGGGAGTTATAATGATCCTTTTATTTTTGATAATGTTATAATTGATGCAGGAGGGTCGGGAAACGCTCTATACATACGTGATTCTATAAATGTATATTTTATAATACAAAATTGTAGTATATCAAATTCTGGCAAAAATACCGGGAATGCGGGAATTTGCCTTTATAATACTAATAATGGTACCATACAAAATAACAATTTTACTAATAATGGACCTCCTGACAATGGTAGTGGCAGTGGTGCAGGTATCAGTACAAGTAATTCTGAGAATAATACTATATCAAATAATTATTTCTCGGATAATGGTTATGGAATATATTTATATTACAACACGATTAATAACATAATATTTAATAATACTGTGAGAAATAATGCAAATGATGGAATATTTTTAGGGGGCTCTGGTTCAGAATATAACACTATAGCAGGAAATACTATAAAAGACAACTGGGACAATGGGATTACTGTTGCTGCCGATTATAGTATCATTCTTGGAAATAATATAATTAATGATAATATGAATATTGGGGGATCTAATAATATTGAAGCACTTAATTGTATGGATGGCATATGCACGCCCCTTTCAATAGATAATGCTGTTGATGGTCCTTGGGGGACATTTACTTGGGAAGAAGTGGAAATGTACGTGCCATGGATAGGAAGCGATGGTTCCTGGGGAGATCCTTATGTAATTAAAGACTTAATTATTGATGCGGGAGGTTCAGGAAATGGCTTGCAAATTCATAATTCTAATAATGTTTATTTTATTGTCCAAAATTGTACAATTTCAAATTCAGGAACTACAACTGGAAATGCGGGAATTTACCTTAACTATACTAATAATGGCATTTTACAAGAAAATAACTTCTCTTATAATGGAGGTTACGGTATATTATTGACATATAACGAGAACATTACCATTATTAACAATGAAATAAGCAATAATCAAATAAATGGGATTGATATATCGAACTGCAGTCATAGTCTCATTAGTAATAATAACATCACGTATAACGGGCTTTATAATGAAGTGGGAATAGATCTATCGGATGTTCATAATATTACAA
>JAEOTJ010000090.1 GCA_016839905.1 Promethearchaeota archaeon
CCACCAGCTTAATCTTATTCCATTTTGAAGGCCAGAAATATGATTGTGAGATAAATTATTATTAAGACAATAACCATGTATTTTTATGCCCCCTACCGCATAAGAACTATATCTAACAATCGTATTTCTCGTAATGTTGTTATTATCACAATAATTGTATAATTCAATAGCAAAATTACTTGTATGGTTTTCAATATGACAATTTTCAATGACATTATCCGAGCAATTATTATAAACGCGTATGGGCTCTTCGGAATTAAGAATCGTTAAATTATTTACTGTGCAATTAGAGGAATGCCCTAACATTAAAGCGATAGGGACATCTTCAAAAATTAGATCAGAAACATTGATGAATGAACAATTCACGATAAACACTTGACTTGCATTAGCAGGTACCGCGACATTATGTTTATCTACCCAGTAGTATATAGGCTTTCCATCAATTAAGTTTGCTTCTGAGACATTGTTATATAAGCATTTATCATCATAAGAAGTAGGATCGAAATATATATCAAAAAAGCAATCATAAAGTAAATTGTCATAAAAGATATTATCCCAAGACTCTTTTAAATAAACTCCAGTTACAGTCGTATTTTTAATCGTATTATTATAGAACGTATGATTAAAACAGTCTTCTATTAAAGTTATACCCCTTACGCTATCTTTAAACGTACAATTATACACTGTTATCTTAGATGCATTTCGGGAATAAAATCCCGTAGCTCCTATATAATCTCTAAATTCATAAAAAGTGCAATTTTTAATGATAGTGTAATTATGAAAATCCCTAAAAAATAGCCCAAATTTCTCTCCATTAGAGCCATTAAGTAACAAATTTTCTATAATATACGGATCCCCATAGCTCCCGTCTCCTGAAAATCCAAGCAACGCCATATTTGTACTCCAATTTATTTCATATAGCTTGTCAGAAGAGGATTTTAAACTAAGTTCAGAAATAAGTTCAATGTCTTTTGATACTTTTTTATTATGATTATTTGAAAATGACAAAAAAATCCCTAAGAATAAAGAGATTATCAAATAAACTGTGATTAATTTTTTAAATTTGCTCATTCTTGACTATATTTTCTTCTTCCGTTTAAGTTTTATATTTTTAAAAATATTTTCAAAATCTCCAAAAATACTTAGATTGATTGTCAAGTTCACAATCTGAATAACATTTTGAGATAATAATAACAAGTAACTAATAGGCCCTAATATTTCATAAATTATCATAATATTAATGATAGTTAAGACAATACACGCTCCTGAAATTATCCAATTTAAGAAGACTATTCTGGTCTTATCAAGCATTAATTCTTTACTTCTCTTTAGATACACACTTAAAGATAGAGTGGTCATTAAAAGAAAAAACAGCGGTACCCATAAAGTAAGCGAATATAAATCAATGCCAATAGCGGCTAAAGTGAGAAAATAAAATAAAGACAGAGTAACATCAATGAAAATGAAATTTAATATCATTACATTATGTAAATTCCATGAGACTATTTTAAGAGTAGTATAATCCTCCCGAGATACGATTCTTCTGTTTTTTATTCCAATAACCAAAGCAGAAATTCCAATAAATCCACATATTAGAATAATTCCTACATAATAGAAAAATTTCCAATCAAATGTTAATAGAGAGAATACCATGAATATCCCTAAAATGATATAATAAAAGGAAAAATTCTCAAACTTTTGAAAGGTTTGATTCCTCATTGAATACAAGAAATAAATTAATGCAAGGAAGAAAAATGTTGAATGAATGATTCCAAATGCCTCCAAGAAAGAGAATCCTTTTATTGATTTCGTCTCAATTGATAATATTGTTACAATAATGATATATGGAGAAAAAACGAAAAGTGCAAGAATCAACATTTTTGAAAACATTGCTAAGATAATATATTTTGATTCAATTCCTTGTTCATAATATTTATGCTTGGTCTTTGACCTAATGGCGCCAACTAACGTGTTTGAAAATTCTTTTAATTTTCTTACTTCAAGAGAAGTAAATCCTTCAGTTCCTTTATCTTTATCTTTAGGTTTTTTTACGATAACATAAGAGATAAGAAATCCTATATTTAAAGATAGAATTAGAGCAAAGATAGAAAAAAGCGTGATTAATTCGGCTTTCCAATTATTTACGATAATTAAAAAATTGAATAAAGTAAAAGTATTCCAAAATAAAAAAATCGAGAGCCCAATTCCAATAACCATGGCGATTATTATTTTTCTGTTTGAAGGACTGATAACAAATGTCTTAACTGTAGATATTAGCTTCGGAGAGCTAACAGAGTAGACTTTTTCTTTATAATCCTCAATTAAAACAGGAATCGGAGAGAAGGTCTCAGCCCCTTCTGTGATGCACATTACTCGTCCTTGTTTTTCTAATCCCTTATAGTCTTTTGATATTTTTTTTAGTTCCTCTACAAAAATCTTAAATTCTTGCCACTGTACCGATTTACCCCTTAATTGGAGATATGTGGCAATTAAGATAACTAAAATAGTCCCTAAAATTATTATCTTTAATACATCAAGGATCTCCATAATTTACCTCCTCCTACCTGCTCTTTTATAATACATCCTTTTATAAAGAATGACTAAACCAATTACGCTTCCAGCTCCGACATAAAGAGCAGTAATACGTATCATATCTAGATCGCCTTCTGGCCATAAATTAGTCGTAATTTCAATTTCTTCTCCAAATTCTTTATCTCCTATGTAATAGACGACTCTAATTATTATTTTCGCATCATCAATCTTTCCGTATTTTGAGAAATCAATCAGAATTTCATTTAATCCCGATTTTGGAGCAAATTCTATAGGATCATGACCCTCAATAATAATCATTCCTGTTTTA
Organism: Promethearchaeota archaeon; assembly: GCA_016839905.1. The sequence goes on from JAEOTJ010000090.1 coordinate 2,861, forward strand.
AATGCCAACCCCTTTTCAGTTTGCCCCTCGAGAATTATGCTTAATAAATCTTTTCCCGAATAGAAATCTAATACAGGACTCTGGTAATTAATTTTCATTGTCTTTTCTTCATCATTTAAAATTGCCGTATGCAAAATTCGAACATCTTCAAACTCAATAAAATCTTTCTCAAAATTCATTTTTATTTTAATCTCGCTATCATATGTCAAATCATAAGAGCTAAAAGACACGGGAATGATCATCGGTTCAGGATCTTCGGAATTATAGAATTTAATGTCTTCTAATTCTACATTAATCCAATAATTATTATCAACTTGGATTTGAAAATATTGTATCTCAAGATCTTTTATAGCAATCATGTATAGATTAATATTTTCATCAGACCTCGTGAAAAATCCCTCTTTTGGAACATCTATATCGATTACAAAAGCATTATCTTCGTCGTGCAATATGGCTAATTTTCTATTAAAAGGCTCCATTTGCATTCGGTTATTTTTATCAAAATACACGATTGTCATATCAAAATCTGCAAACACGCAATCAGGATAATTATAAAACTCAAAAGGAATCTTGAAAAATTCTCCAAGCGGATTCGTATGCTCTGGAAGGATCTCAAGATATTCCCCTTCTCCTATGCTAAAACTGGATATGTTAAAATCGACTCTAGGATGGCCTAAGATTTTTACTGGCACGTATGATTCATTATCATAATATCCACTTTCGGGAGCATCATATCCAATGATAAACGGTTCATCAGATCGTAAAAAATTTCCATAAATATTTTTAAATAAATGACGCTCCCCCCCTCCAAAAATTTCATATTTTAAATCGATTGTAATAGGAGAATCATACACACTTGTACAATAATCTTTTTCAAATAAAACCCCAAACTCAGCCATAGTATCATCCCCCATTACAAAAGCGATGCTTGCAGTATTTTTTTCAATAGGCTCGACATGATCACTGGGATTTACGCTTTTTTCAATTATGAAGTCTCCAGAATACAAATCTACAAAATTCTTTTTAAATATCGTGAATTTCAAAGGTCTATTATTGCTATAAAATTCATTCATTTCTGCAACTTCTATAGCGATATGCTGATTTCCAGTAAGCACGGGAATTTTTCTCGTATAAAAAGAGAAATAATTTTCTCCCGCAATTTTATAATCAATTTGAATATCTAACATGGCAAATCCCGCATCGCTTGCCCAATCTCCAAAAGGGATTTGAATATGATTAATATTTTCATCAATATGTTCGTTATTCGAAATGATGGGGCTTTGTGCCACATGACCAGCCCATTGCTCGCTCGTTATTGTCGCCACCATATCATATGTAGTTGCTGGTGAATAAGTAACAACATTCAAGTCTAAATTAATATCGCTTTCAGAATAATATCCCTTTTCAGGAAGCACAATATCAATTAAAGGATTAAAATATTCTCCCGGCTTTGGAATATATATGCTTGTTAATTTAGTAGAATTAATATTTTTTGAATAGATGATTTCATCAGAAAATTTATATTTAAAGGGGATATTTACTCTTAATTCCAATTCTACGCTATCCTCAAATTTACCATAATCCCATATGATGTCATTTATTCCGCTTCTTGGAATAAACTCAGCTACTTTTATATCTCCGATATAAACTGACGCAACTTCATCAAAATTAATATGGGAGATTCCTACGTATTTATTAGGCGTTATAACGACTCTTATTATATCTTCTGGTACAATGAATCCAACATTCGACAAGACTGTTTTAATGTTAAAATATCCCTCTTTAGTTAATAAATCAACATTGTAAGAATTTATGAAACGAAAATTCATCCCCCCCATTTTCATTTTAATTGGGACTTCATAACTAATTTTAATTTTTGCTTGCTTAATATCCTTCACAATGGAATCAATTAATTTATCCAATTCATAATGTTGATCGAAAGTATCTGCGTTCTTATATTTAAATTCAAATATATTATCAATAATGCTAAATTCATACATATAATAATAAAATTTTCCCCCTATTATCAATCCATTATCCGTGCCTGCAATTGCATATGTTTTTTCTCTCTCTTTTCGCTCCTCGCCCTCATTTAATATCAAACATATTGTATCATCAAAATACTTTTTCTTCCAATTCACAAGTTTAAAATCTAGCATATTGCTTACTTCATAAATTGAAATAAGATTATTTTGATCAATTAATACCACCTCCCTTATACCATTTCTATTTATGTCTGTAATTTGGAAGTCGATGGCATTAATATTTATATTATTAGGCGGATCTGGGGAAGTCGAGGGAGTATCATCATAGAATAAGAATTCTCCAGCCCATCCATCCAAATAATAGGTAACAATTTCACCGCTACCCTTTAATAAGATGAACTCATCAAGATTATCAAAATCCAAGTCCGCTTTTTCCATTTTCTGGATCTCATGAGAACGCGGAATTTGCATTAAATTACTCCAACTATCAATAGGATCTACAGTGATACAATTTAAAATTAAAGTATCTTCTTGCGTTTCATGACGATCAATCTTTACTATATGTTTCATAAAAGTCGATGAAACGCCCGTCCAAAAATTCTGCATAAATACAGCATAAAGATCTCCGGCTTGATCTTGATAGAACGCATCAAAGAAAACGAATACAGCTTCACGCTCAACATCATCTACAGGATAATCGGAACGAATTAATAAATTTGTATAAGTCTTTTTTTCTATGGTAGTAAAATCTTCATAATAAAATTCAACAATGTGTACATAGCCAAAATCCAAAAGAATGTTAGCTTTACCAATGATAACTAGACTATTTTCCCAAATAAAAATGCCCTCTAAATCTAATCCTTTAAAGAAATATGGATCATAATCATATTCTTGATTTAGCACTTCATCTATCATTTGATTTAATTCTTCCACGGGTTCCATATTAAAAAATTCTTCAGGAAATTCGTTATACTGATAGCTATACACCTTACCATTTACCATAATAGAGATTATTGGATAAGGACAATTCTCATATGGCGTAAATACTTGAATGTCCTCAATTTCATACCCAAACCTTTCAGAAGACCATACCCTTTCGTAGTCTTCAGAATCTTCCTTTTTCTGAAATATGGTCAGCCTTCCATCTTTCGATCCTATAAGCACTTCATTTACATCGTCATCATTAAGATCGGTTATTTTAAATAATTCAACCTCTTCATTAAATATGGGCTCAAAACCTGTTTCAAACCGTTCTTCCGTCAAATCATCCGTGATGACGATCTCTACATCTTTTTTTCTAATTGCTAATTTGTTTTGCCAGCGCTCCCATTCTGGCTCTTGACTGCTCCCTATGCCGTCAATATAGATATGATCCGACGCCCCCAAGTCCCAGGGATTGTATACTTCTATTAAAATCCCTCCGACTGTCACACCACTAGGCAAGGGCTGCGAATTTTGATAATATCTCTTTCCGTCAATATAAAAATTATAATAATTATCTTGCCATTTATATTCAATATCATGCCAATCTTCTGAAAATTCAGAAATAATGTTTCCAACACTAAATTCATCCATCATTCCATCTATATCAATCCCGTTAGGCTCTATTTGAACAAAATCTATGTAATTTTCACTTTCATGATCCCTAAATACCATTTCATAATCATCAGGGAAGTCCGACTCTTCTGTATCTATTTTATTATGTATTGAAAACTGTATGTATTTTTTCCCCCCATAAGTTAAAATATGGTCTTGAGTAATTTGCTTGGTTACGCCGAAGAGTTCTCCTCCCGAATCCTCACTTGAAGAACCAAGATAAGCATCATCATAATCCTCAGTCCCCGTATTTAGGTGTAATCTAAACTCCCAATCGTTATCTATCGTCCAAATCGATCCAGGATTAGGAATATCTCCTGTATCTCTCGTCAAATCCCATAAATATCCCCCACCGATATTTATAACAACGGTATCTCCAGAATTTTCTATATAATCGGCAAATGGTCTATCCAGTTCTATCAAATATTTAGAATAAAATTCTGAATTAAGGAATATAGTAGTGTCAGGGGCGACGGTACAACGAGCCATATTTCTTTGACTTATTCCGAATTCTCCAAGATCATTATATAACATATTCATTTCCTGGCCTATAGTAGAATGCTCCAAAACATCCATAAACAAAGAATCATGAGGATAATAGTCCGGAGTTTGATGTTCATAAGGTCCATCAGCATATTCTCCTGTAGTTTGAGCCCTAAAAAAGTATTCATAATCATGAGTCATCTCTTCATGAATTGGATGATCAAAGCCAAATTTCATAGTTGAATCCTCAATCTTGTCACCTAAATCATCCACTAAAGATATTTGTTGCCCCATATATCCAGTTTTCGAAGGATGAAAATTCATCCCTACATAATCATAAAGGTTCGCTTCAGTGGTCGGGAAATCATATTGGACACTAGAATATGCCATATCGGCACCCGGCTTTAAACCTAAAATCATCTCATGTCCATCATCTTCCCCTTCGAAAAACGAAACATCGCCTTGAACGGTAATTCTTGGATCAATTAAATATTCACGAAGATCAACGGCGCTTTCATATTTATATGTTCCGAGATATGTTGATACGTGCGGGACTTCATTTCTCCCAATAAAATAGGTATCATCTGCGGAAAAATCTATCGCATCTAAATAATAATACCCCGTTCCATCATAATAAAATTCGATTGTGTCTATAAACCTAGAAGGTGATAAAGGAAATACTCCTTCATGTTCCAAGACTCCATTTTGATATACTTCATAATAACTCTCGTCTTGTGTTTCTTCAATTTCATAATTTAATCGAATATGGTGCCATTCATTATTATAAATATCTGTTAAGATATAATCCTCTAACCAGCCCCCTCCATAACCAATCTTTAATAAAAATTCATCGCATCCACTTGTTTTCATAACCCAAAACTCTATGTTTTGAGATGATATTCTTTCCAGATTTCTTCCCGCCCATTGATTGAGTTTAAGGACTTTATAATGTTCATCATATCCGGGTCGCCCCATTGCTTCGACTATTTCCATATCAAGGTTACCTCCTGTACCAGCCAGCCAGCCCTCAGAAGAATAAGCTCCAAGATCTTCATCATTAAAATCAATTGAGCCCTCATAATATGTTGTACCTGTCGGAATAAACGGATCAAAAACTTTTGAATCTTGATAATCCAAGGTGATTCCGAGCCCATCTTCGCCCAGAACAACATCATCCGATAATTTTGCTATCGTTTCCAAATCTCTAATATAATTAAAAGAATAAAGTTTTTGAGACCAACATTCCACAGGAGGAGAATCGCCATAATAGGTCATTACTTTTAATCTTATAAATGCATTAATCAAGTAATCAATCTCAGACCAATCAGTATAGCTACTATAAACCGGTGTCCAATCTCCAATAAAATCATTAAATATAGAAAACGTATATGTAGAATCTCTTATAATTTCCACACGATCCTCGTCTTTTTTATTAGCATACATCAATTCTTCAAAAGTAGAACTTAATACCGAAACCTCGAATTCTACATACCTTTCGCCTCCAGTTCCTTTCTTGTTATTATGGATGAAGAATTCAAAATCATCCTTATTAGTATAATAATTTTTATAATTTAAATAAGAATTGCAGCCAATCCCTATCTCATAATCCAAGCTTTCAGGATCATCCCACTTATTAATTAATGTTTGAGACAAAGATCTTAAAAAAAATTTTCCATATTCAACAGTATAAATAAAATTTGGAGTTAAAACGGTTGGATTATTTAAAATTGATTTTATATCGTAGCTACTGTCTATATCAATGAATCTATGATTAATTTCCAATTCATATGTATAAATCCCTTCCCATTCGGGATCTTCAGGTCCTGGAGGAACGTTAGTTAATGATAAGCTATTGCCCGTTATACGAGCAACTCTGTTGTAAATGTCCCCTACAAATTTCCATTTTACAGAAAATTTATTCACATCAAGTTCAGCAGGACTTAATAGACTGTAAATCGAGAATTTCACATCTTCATGAAAATCACCTAAATTTAAAGCAGAAAAATCAATATATTGCTCAGTAATATCGTGCCACCCTGCTACAGTGGGAAAGTTTTCATTTAAAGCATAAATATCTGTAAATTTTGACGTGGGCTTACTCTGTCCTGAGGGAGTATTATAATCCACAATTACTCCAAATTTAGCATACCCTAATGGATACTCTTCTTCTATTTCAAAAGAGACAGTATATTCAAAGTTATCATTAATAAAAGTAAGGGGTTTAGAAAATTCATTCAATATCACGCTTCCATCAACAAATTGCAAATATGCATCTCCCGTGAAATCTATTATGTTAAAATCTTTAAACTCGTTATTGATATAAGGAGTAATTTTAAATGTAAAAGTAAAATCATTCAGATAGAGATTTTCTATTTCTGTGAGATCTATATCCACCATAAAAGCCTCATTTGAATTTATTTGTATGTTTGTAATTCCTTCTTTTAAATTATAACAATCAAACTCATCAAACACATAATTTAATTTGATCTTATATCTTGTTCTTCCCTCATCCCAATGTCTTGAATAAACCATCGAAATTGAAACGATAATTTTATAATACTCATCTTCTGCCAGTACTTCATCCCACATTGCCTCAATATCTTCTGCAAATACATCAAAATAATATTTATTACCTTGTAGCAACACATAACAATTTTCAGTCACAAAATCAAATTCAAAATTCTTTAAGAGTTCATCAAAAATTAATTCAAATTCAAAATTCTTTACTTCGGATAGTCCAGCGATGCTCGGTCCAGCAAAACAATTTAATGCGGGAGGTGTAAATTTTATTTGAATTGGTGCCCCTTCATGAAAAAAAGCTACTTGAGATAAGTATGAGACTTTCTTTGTTTCATTTGTATTTAAATTCTTGCCAAAGATAGTTATTCTTAAAAAATCTCTAACAGATCTTTTAACCTCTTTAAAGGCATCGAATACTTTATTAACACCTGCTCTAGGTATAAATTCATATTTATCGACAATTGAAGTATATCCATCGAAGAGCTCTACATATCCCCTTTCTAAAGCATAATTTTCTTGATTTATGATATTAAAACTTAAAGTATCATTTGGAGTAAAATACCCCCTTTCAGGCACTTTCATATTGAAAATCTTCAGTCCTTCATCCGTTTTAATGACTACAATTTTAATGGTTTGAGTTGATTTGATAATAAAAGGCTTTTCAGCATCAAATAATCTAAAAGTCACATCTTTTTCATACGACTCCTCCCTAAATGAAAATTTACTGAAATCTAAATAAAATTCATTATGTTCTTTTAATTGAAAATCAATGTTTATATAATTTCCATTTTGATGATAATTTTGAAACACGTATAGATTATCAATTTTTATATCACATGCAAGATTTTCAAACCCATAATAATAATTAAAGTAAGGATCTCCCGTTATTAAAGGAAGCATTTCCACATCGAATTTGAATCTAGTATCTTTAAAATTAAAAATATTCATTTCATTATCTTTTAAATTGACAACAAAAGGCTCAATTTTTATGAAATCTTTATCATAGATAAAAATAAAAATATCACTTTCATATTCTGCCAAATAAATCTCATCATAAAGCTGATAACTTAGTTCAATCTTCATTAATAACTTTTTTGAACTTGTTAATACATCAAAGCATTCAAAATCGAAGATATCAAGCAAGATCTCATTTTCTGTGAAATGGTGAGTAGATTCAAAAAAGAAATCCTCAATGCTTATCTTTAAAGATCCGAGTGTTAAATTTGTCTCCTCATATGTAAGGACATTAAAAGAGGTGTCTCCAAAATAATCGTAAATATAATAATTCCTTGACATATCACTCTTGGTTGGCGATTTTATATCATATTGTTCAAAAAACAATGAACGATAATCAATTATCAAAGGCAGCTTCTCCTTATCCAATACAACAAATTCATAATATACTGCTTGTTCGTAAAATTCCCCTTCATATTCATAATAAAGATAGAGATTAAATGGAATTCTTCCTAATTCTTCCGCAGGAGCATTATTTATAGTAATATCAATCTCGATTTTACTTGTTAATCCTACCAAATAATCTTTAGGATTAAAGAACTGCGTGTCCTTAACTATACTATTAGTATCCTTGCCGTACTTATAAAAAGTCCTTATTGAAAAGGATTCACTAAAAAACGATAAATCCAGCCAAGAAACTAATTGACTACTATTCAATTCAATATCAAAAGATAAGTGCACGGTATTATTTAATGGATCATTCGTGTCAATGAGATAAGTAAATTTATCTTCATAAGAAAAAAATTCAGGACCAGGTTTCGTCAATAAGAAATCCCCTTCTTTAACAGGATTTAGAGCCTCTTCTTGAGCATTAACAAAATTTGTAAATAGAAATAATGTAGTTAAGACCGTTAAAGACAGAAAAATTATAGCTTTAAACTTATTATTTATCATTTTCTTTTTCATTTATTCATACCCCGTCATTTTTTTATTTATTTGATTTTCAGGCATTAATACGCCTCCCATATTTTCTTTTTCTTTCCATACTTTATAATCTAGAGATATTTCCCCATCTACATTTCGAGCAGATTTTCCCGTGAGCCTTTCATAAAGATCAAAATCTTTTTTCCTCTTTCTATAATAAACTCCAGCAACCGCCAAGCCGGCAACCACAACACATGCTGCAATCCCAAATATCCAGAGTCCAAGCCCTTGTTCCATCATTTCACTAATCCCTAAAACATCTCGTTTCGTGGGATCTAAACCCAACTCATATTCTTCAAGATTTGTATACCCGTCCATATCTGAATCAATATCTGCATCTAATTCATTAAGGGGATCCAAATCATACTTATATTCCCAACCATCGGGCATTTTATCTCCGTCCGTATCTCTATCATTTATATCAGTTCCAATCTCAATTTCCAGACCGTTTATCAATCCATCATTATCGAAATCATCAAACCGGTCTTGCCGATTGGTAGGATCTAATCCAAGATCATACTCAACACCATCATAAATCATATCTCCATCAGTGTCCGCAACCCAAGGATCTGAATTGGAATGATATTCATACAAATTAATCAATCCATCATTATCTAAATCCATATATGCATCATTTGGATTAGCAGGATCAAGAGAATGTTGTACTTCCCATAGGTTAGGCATCCCATCATCATCAGAATCGACAGAGTTAGGGTCGGTCATCATCAAGAATTCCTCAAAATTTGAGTATCCATCTCCGTCATTATCTAATATACCATCATCCGAATCAAGAGGATTTAATGAATTTTGAACCTCCCATCCATCAGTCATTCCGTCATCATCCGTATCCGCATTATCTGGTTCGGTAAGATAGACATAAATCTCATCATAATCATTTATCGCATCATAATCGCTATCAGATTTAATGGGGCTGGTTTGGAAATCAGATATTTCCTCACTATCTGTTAAATTATCATTGTCCGTATCGTCATTTAAAGGATCAGTACCGTATTGAGATTCTTCGAGATTTAATAAGCCATCCCCGTCCTCATCTTCCCCAACACCAGGATTAGCATCATCACTAGGATCAAAGCCAAATTGAATTTCCCAGCCATCGGGCATCCCATCAGCATCCGTATCAACATCATTTGGATTGGTAATATAGCCATCAGCCCCTATAATGATTTCTTCTCCATCCAAAATACCATCCCCATCGCAATCTGGATTATTTGGATCTGTAATTGGATTTGGAACTGGTCTCGAAAAAGGATTTAAATCCCCAAGAACTTCATTAAGATCACTTAATCCATCAAAATCAGTATCGGGATTAAAAGGACTGGTAATAAAGCCATACATTCCAAG
>JAEOTJ010000405.1 GCA_016839905.1 Promethearchaeota archaeon
ATTGGAGACTTTGATGAATTAATAAGTAGTATGGCAATAGCGAGAGCTGAAACTCTCATCACAAGGAACATTCGTCATTATGAGAAAATTCCTAATCTGATTTTAAAAAATTGGGAAGAATTATAAAATAGTATCATTAATATTTTTATTTATCTTCTCATTATTAGAATCCTTCTTAATATAAAGAGTAGAATTTAAATTTTGATTATTTCTTCTTCTGGATGGTCAATAATATAAACAGAATAATCTAAGACTGCCTTTATATCTTCTTCAGTCAAGCGTGGGTATTCCTCAATTATTTTTTGAAATGAAGCACCATCCCGCAACATGGTTAATACAATAGAGATTGGAATCCTAGTTCCTTTAAAAACGGGCTTTCCTGATAATATCTTTAGATTGCTCGTGATTTTATCAAGATATTCATTCATTTTTCTTCAATATTCTAAAGATAATTCATTCAATTAAATTTTACTATATCAAGATAGAAAATATAATTATTATAAAATTATTATTGTAATTGCAAAACACTGAATTTGGTACGCGAACATCAAGAAGATATAAAATTCAGTGATTTTTAAATACTGTGGAATACCTTGATTGTAGCGAACTTATAATGATTTTTATTTAATGATTCCATCTTGAAAAAATTCTGAGGTTTCTCTCAAAGAAATAACGGAAGAGAGGTAGTAAATCCCCCCAGAATCCCTAAAATAACTCCGGATGTCAATAAGGTAATCGCCATTTTAGAAATAAGAATTTAAACTCCAATTATAAATGCTTATTTCCACTACAGCAAGAATTCTGATAATAAAAGATGCTTTAAACCTATTGGAAATCTCTTTAAAATAGAAATTGAAAAAATAAATAAAATAAAAAGATAAAAAAATTGATCAATAGATATTAATATGTGTATTCACATATATTCACATAAAATTAAAATAAGAATGAAATCATAATGGCAAATTTAACATTATCAATTCCTAATGAATTAAAAGAAATGATGGAAAAATTCCCAGAGATCAATTGGTCTGAAGTAACCAGAGATTCTATAAAAAAAAAAAATTGCACAATTAAATTTTTTAAAAGGTTTTCGAATCGATAGTGATATGTCTCCTGAAGATGCTTTAAAGCTTGGAAAAGAATTAAGTGATCTTTTGTTAAAACATTATAAAAATAAGTAAAATATGAAATTAGTAATAGATGCTAATGTCCTTTTTGCTGCATTAATAAAAGAAGGATCAACTGCTGAACTCTTGATTAGTGATAAATTACAACTTTTTACTCCTGAATTCTTATTTGTGGAATTTGAAAAATATGAAGAACTTATTCTTAAAAAAACTCACCGTACTAAAGACGAATTTAACAATTTTCTCGAATTGCTTAAGGAGCAGATCACCGTTGTTCCAAAAAAAGAAATAACTCCTTTTATGGAAGAAGCTGAAAATATATCTCCCGATCCCAAAGATACTGTATATTTAGCACTCGCATTCGCAATTAAATCCAATATCTGGTCAAATGATAAAAAATTAAAACTTGGTCAAGATAAAATAACAGTTCTCTCCACAGAGGAATTACTTGAACTAACAGATTTATTAAAAAAAATGAATAAAACATAAATTCTTTTTACTCCTTCATTGCGCCGTAACGTAAATATCTCCCAATAATGTTTTAAACGTTTATCTCTACAACGCATCTGAGAAATTGCCAAATTCTTAAATTAGAATCTTGATCTTCATTAAAATATTAAAGTTCCTGATTAATCATATATATTTTTAACTTGTTTTTCTTACCAATTCACAAGTTACCTATTATTTGAATTAGAGGCTCACAATTATAAAAAGAAATAATAGTAAAATCACTTATAGTATTTAAAAAGCAATAGATATTTATATTAAAATTAATATAATAAGTGTGGAGATAAATATGGCTCGTGTATCAGTTGATGAAGAACTATTATTGAACTTGCTTGATTTTATTTTAAGCCATCTTAAAGAGGAGATTGATCGAATATTGATTAAATGGGGTTATAAATCTTCTATGGATTTTCTAAAACATGCAAAGGATGGGATACTTTCAGAAGCTGAAATGGATGCTATATTGCGTTATAAATAATTTTATTTATAAAATAAATTGAGAGCAAAATATGTTTAATGTGGAAAAATGTACAAGATGTGGTCTGTGCTTAGAAAGTTGTCCTGTTATAGATTTAGATATAAATCAAGCTAAAATGGAGATTGAAAATCTTATTTCAGGTTCAAGTTTTATTGTAAATGAATGTGCTACTTGTGGAACATGTGATTTTCATTGTCCAAATAGTCTTACTCCTTCAGATTTAATTAAAGACTTAAAAATAAAACTAATTCGAGAATTAGACGAAAAAGGAAAGATTCCACTAATAAGTAGATTTTTATTTCCGTTCAATAAATTAAATCTATTCACGTTTTATGAAAAAGAAATGATGAATCTTAAAGAAGTTAAGAATTTAGAAGAATGGAAATCACCTCCAAATTCTGAAGAAATAGTATTGCTAGGATGTGCTATCTCATATCTTATGCAATATATATATGACAACCCCACACTAAAAAGATTATTGAGAGGAAAAGTCTTTGCTGGTGGAATTGACTTTTGTTGTGGTGAACTCTATTATAGATCATGCATGCCTCTAGAGAAAAATGAATTAGAGGATCGTTTATTTTCTAAATTTTCTGAATTAGGAGTTAAAAAATTAATCACATTCTGCAATGAATGTTATGAAGCATATAATCACGAATATAAAAAGATCTCTAATGAAATTGAAGTAATATCCATTTGGGAATATATATTCAACGCAATTAAGAAAGGAGACTTAAAAATAACAAATAAATTAGATCTAAAAGTTGCGTTTCATGATTCATGTGTAGTAAAAAAGTATCCTGAATTAATGGACTATCCCCGAAAAATTGTAGAAGCAACAGGTTGCGAAATTATCGAATTGGAACATAACCACGAGGATGCATTATGTTGTGGTTTATCACGAGGTTTGCTGGATCGGAAACTCATGGAAAAAACTCGAAGGAAAAGGTTTAAAGAAATAAAAAAAACAGGATCTAAATATGTAATTAATACATGTTATGGATGCATAGCCACTTTTTCGATGGATTCTCGCACGCTAATACAAGAATATAAAATCCTATCTGTATTGGAACTCCTAAGAATGGGTTGCGGGGAGGAAGTTGATTTATTTAAAAATGTAAATCGAATTAATGACATATTGAATACATCAATGACTATTTACAGAAAGAGGAGATTGGAGAGACTTCAACAATCTTGATATCAATAGTATCTTTTGGTATAATCAATAACTTTTCGAGGATAATCCTCTTAGGCATACTCTTGGTTTTCATTAAATAATTAAAGCTCTCGATTAATCATTAATGTTTTAACTTTTCTCACCACTGAATTTGGTACGCAACTACCATTTTAGAATAATTCTAATCGGAAGAATGACCATTGAAATTGGAACACAATCTAATTTTAAGTATTTTCAGAATTCAGTGATTTTTAAATACTGTGGAATACCTTGATTGTGGCGAACTAAAAAATAATAAAATAAAAAATAATGAGATTTAGGATTGTTTAATTAAGTATTAAAAAGTAAAAAATATTAAAAAAATTCTTTCAAATTTTCATATCCTTCAAGTAAATCTTCTTTACTAATTTTGGATTTAATTCCTAAGTCCATAATTAAATCCATAAATTCAGATAATGGAAAATTAGCAAGATAGGC
>JAEOTJ010000406.1 GCA_016839905.1 Promethearchaeota archaeon
AACGCTTTCTATTAGAAAATGAGCGTGATAGGAGGTTATAATTCGTGTAATTGTTAGAATTTAAAGATTGGAATGAATTAAGACAGCTAAGTTGTGAATCGAATAAATAAAAAAAATAAAAAAAGATAAATAGATTTAAAAATTTTTATTTATTTGACTATTTTTTCGCCATATTCCATATCAATAAATGAAATCCTATGCCTATACCCCAACCAGCTAAAGTAATTACGCTCCACATAAAGGTTGGAGTAAGGAGAACATTGAGAATTATGAGATAGACGCCTACAGAAATATATGCCGTTAGATGAATTAACGCGGTTATAGTTAAGAAATCCTTAATTGGCTTTAAGATAATTATAGTAATCACGCCATGACACGCCACTCCAATTGCCCACCCCATTGCAGGGTGTAATAGCAAGCCTAAGAGATCAAGGGCTGCTAAATCGATGCCGATCAAGATGATTCCAACAATATATACAGCTACATGCATTATGAAAATCCATTTCCAAAATAGTAAATTAACTGCTTTTGCGCGAATTTCAAAATCTTCAAGATCCTTCCCAGAGAATTGGTTTTTTGCTTTTTCAATGGCAGGTTTTAACATCGAATCGAAAGTCAATGCAATTATTACATGAAATGCCAGAATCACCCCCCATAACACGAGAGAATATTTAATCCCGTGTAAATATTGTTGTTTTATGATGAACAGGCAAATACTATAGATATTGAGAGCAATATAAGCTGCGATATGAACAATCAATCCTTTCATAACTGGTTTAATAGACTCTACCCTTGTTAATAGAACATAAGTTAGAAGGTGTAATCCGAGGAAAATTGCCCAGCCAATTGTTGGATCAGATGAGGTGTTTGTTCTAATCTGTATAGCGATATAATCGCTCCAGAGAGTATATATTAATATGTTAACGACAACATAATATAATGCGTGAATTATAACAAGCCATAAATTGAAAATGGTCAGATTTGCTTTCATTTTCAGTCTTTTCTCTGAAAAATCAGGATGTTTTCCTTTGAGTTTATTCTTTTCCTTATTGATAAAGGACTCCCAGGTAAAGAATCCTATTGCATGAACACAGAAACCCATTCCCCATAATAATAGAGGCCAAAGGAAGTAAAGGATTGGACTTGATACTAAATTGAGTATCATCAAGAAAACATTAACCGAAATGTAGAAAAAAGCGTGAATGACGAATAATATTCCAAATGTAGATTGTTCTCGGATTTTTGTAAGGCACTTAATTTTATCATTATACATTAGATATATTATAGTATGAAAGCCAATTCCATAGCCCCACCCGTATAATGAGAAGAATGGCCAGAAAACGGGAGCGCTTGTGAACAATAACGCCCAAATCAATACGAGCAAGCCATTGACAGCGAGATATGCAAATGCATGGAGCATAAATAGATATCTATTCGATAAGATTAATGCCAAACCTCCAACTGATTTCTTTTTTACATTTTTTTCATTTTTTTTTTCATTTGTACTCATTTTTTTTACCAAAGTTTTTTTAAAATTATTATAATTCAACATAAGAAGAAAACTATTAATACTTTCATTAGTCCAGTTTTTGCATTAGTAAAGCATATATTCTTTTTATAACTTTAAATGATTAATAAATATTTCAAGAAAAAAGGATTATTACTAAAAAGATATAGATTACAAGAGTTATAATCCATGCTATAGCAAATATAAGGTAATAACCTATTTGCTGTTTTTGGTTTATTCCATAAAAGATTATGATAAATGAAATAATTGCTAAAAGTATTGAAAAAGCTAGTGGATGGTAAAGGAACTCAAAGGGTACTTCGAGAAAATCATGAGTAAGATAAAAATTCATCCACTCTGAATAGAAATCACCGTCTGTAAAATTTTCAACGACGAATATCATGTTTATTATTGCATTCCACATTATAATCGTTAAAAAAGGGATAACCAAGGCTCCGATTACCAAATATTGTAATAATTTTCCTTCATGCTTCTCTAACACCATGCATTTTTCACACATACCCTTATGGTTCTTTTTTTGGGAATGGGTAATTTCCCCATCGCAGTACTTACAATAGTAAATTTTACCTTCTGTCATTTTCTCTTTTACAAATAAGGTTAAACTTCTATTCTACTAAGTGTAATTATTCTTTAAGAATAATTATTTTAAATAATTATTAACTTAAATTTTATTTATATTTTAAAATAAATAATATTTATAATATTCACAGGATAAATATAATGAGTAAAGAAAATAAGCAATATTCCGATAAAGAGATTGAAAGATGGAAATTGAAACTACAAAGAGAAAAAGCGCTAAAGAAAAAAAGAAACGTTCGAAGGATTGGGATACTCAAAATCTTAGTATGGATAGGGTTTCTTGGAATACCTCTTTTATATCAATTTGCGTATATTAACTCTTTAAACGGATTCACTTTTTCAGTAGATCCAAATGACCTAAGTTCTGTGAAACTAACGAGTATTACAATCAGTGATGAGACAGGCTCACAAGAATTTGATATAAATAACTTGATGGACGAAGTTATAGAGTATAATAATTTAATCTTTGAACCAGTTTTTGGTCAAAACAGTAGTCTAAATGTAACTCTTGCCGCAGAAAATGTGTTAAGTAATAATTCGCTAATACAGCCCTTAAGTCTTCATGTGGGTTATCAAATCCTAACTTTGGAAAATCTTACTACTGCACTTCAGAATAAAACAGTTCCCCGATACCTTATTGATGCTATTTATGAAGCAATCTTCCGATGGGAGATTCCAAAGATCTTTCCTGACTCATGGAATGATTTAGTTTATTTTTACATCGGGTATAATGGCATCTTTCCAATTACGGATATTCAAATAGTTATTGATATTATTTATAAGAGTCCGATTCGGCTAATTGAAAGTGTTAGTGATACACTCTCAAAAGAAAAGACTGTAGCTTTAAGTCTTAAAATCGCAACTGTATTAGAGGGAATCCTTCATATAATCTATCCAATATTGGTAAATGCGACATATAAATCGATGATTGCAGGAGGTTTTTCCTTTTATGAATATTTTGGTGAATATTTTAAAACAGAATTTTATAGCATCGATCTTTGGCTTTCTCTCGGCGTCTATGCCAAATTAGGTTTTATCCCCGTAAGGTTTAAAGTGGATGTAGATCTTGTATGGGTGATAAAACAATTAATCGAGGAATATGAATAAATGAAGGAACCCATAAAGGAACTTCTTTTCCGCATCCGTAAAGTCAGGGGAGTATATCTAACCCTTTTTTGGGGAATTTTTGCACTTTTATTCTTATTTGCTGACTTGATTGTTATAGAAATTTCAAAAATGAATCCGACTTTTAAAGCGGAATTTGATCAAATAACAATTGCTCTTATGGGTCAAGATATGCCTCTTCTCTCTGTTTTTAGAATTTTATTCTATTTTTGTATTTTTTTGGTCATAGTTTCATGGTTTGATGGATTAATCTGTGAGCTAGCTAGACTTATTGTCGCGATTTATCTTGCCATTGTTGTAATGATCCCATTTAGCACAATTATGATTACTGTTGATTATACTACATATGCTTTTACAATTAACTTGTTCCTTAGCGTATTTTTCTGGTTGTATATCTTAGTTAGGATAATTACTATCTTGCTGGAACTTTATCGGTTTAAAATTGACTTAGACTTGAATAAAAAATATGTAATTAAAGAAGCCCAAGGTCCTAGCGAGATTATCCTTTTCAGAAATACACGTACTAATCGTATTGTAAAAAAAATCTTTAAAGAACCTAAAGAATATTCTTGGTTTGACAGTGAATTTAAAAAACCTAAACTTGAATCTGATGATAAGTTTGTTATCTCTGAATGGAAACCTCAAAGAACAAAATATGTTACTTTAAACCGCGAAAAATCTCGAAGGTTGCTTGTATTATATATTTACATTTCAATCTACGCATTAATAGTTTTTATTATTGAAGATGGAATGGCATTTCCAATGGATGCTACAATGAGAGTGCTCACTTTTCCATTAATGCTTTATTTCATTTTTTGTTTTCGTGATGTGGGGAAGTTATTTAAATCTGTATTACTAATGCTATTTTTTATGCTATTGGCGTTTAATTTACTTGAAGTGGGTGTAATCACTGCAAACGGTATTTTTTATTTATATTATTTAAAATTTTTATTAAATGGAATTACGATAATCACACTCCTTATTGTTAATCCGCCAGAATTTATTAACGGGATAATTAATGGCTTTGTTTACCCTTATGATTCATTAAGTATGGCATCTATTAGGGAATTAACTGGATATATATTTGAATATTATTATACGGTAGCGGGGATTTTATGTGTATTCATTCAAATAGCAATTTGGTTTTTTTATAATCGTAGGAAAGAGTCTGCTGTGATTCTTTCAAATAACCATATCTTTATTCGGGATAAAACAAGGACATCAAAAATTAATGATTTAAAAATTGGATTATCGCTATTACTCGCTCCAGCAAACCGTAATAAGCATCGAAACGCTCTAAGAAAGATGCAATATGACCGATTGGCAGCAATTGATGGAGGAGGATATGATTACGGTAAGATTCCATTTCATACGCTCTTAAAAGTTAAAAAAACCAAGGCACTTCCTGTTTATTATAATGTAATAATGGCAGGGTATATTATATTAATGGTATTGGTAGTAATTTCTAATATAATTATTGGTGTGGATATTCTCTTAAATGTGTCTAGCAATATA
This sequence comes from Promethearchaeota archaeon, assembly GCA_016839905.1. Next base: position 4,748 of record JAEOTJ010000406.1, read on the forward strand.
ACACTACTGATCCTTGGAATTGCTGCTTTTTATTATGTCAGAAAAAAAAAACTTCTATTCGACATCCAGTTAACTTTCGATAGATCTAAAGTCCGAGGTCCTTGGATTTATGGGCATACTTATACATCAATTAAATTTAAAGATGTAACAGGAGATTTCGCTGATAACTTATTACAACACTGTGATCCTTCAATCATCTATGGGTCATGGATTTTTGAGAAAAAAAAACAATTTCAAAACTTCAGATCAAGAATCTTAGAAATTAAAAAGGATAAAAATGCCCTATAACCCTTGATATTTTCGGATTAGGAGTATAAAATAATTCTTAATACTATAAAAATTCTTTATATCACAAGTAAAAAAAAAAGAAATTTTTTTATTATCTTTTAAATTTATTGAATGCTTTAATTCCAATTGCGAAAAGTAGGATTGAAAATATTGCTAGCACTCCGTAGTTCCACAATATTGAAGGATCATTGAAAGTTAATCCTTTTAGTAGTACCCCTTGCAAGGCTAGTACCGCATACCGAGTCGGGAGTGCTTTTGCGATTTCCTGCATGCTCTCACCAAAAAATTCAATTGGAAAAAAAATCCCTGACAACATCATGAGGGGTATGAGTACAATCCATACACCTCCTCCAGCTGAATCGGGATCCTTAAAGACCGATGTTAAACAAAATGATAATGCTAATATGAAGAAGGAAAACAGGAAAATAGTTATTACTATTCCTAAAATTGCATCAAATAGCGAAGCAATTATCGGTTCCCACCCAAATAAAAACATTATGATTGCGCCGATTGTAAATTGCATAAAAACTAGAATTATGTTTACTAAGATGCTTGAAAGCACGATTTCCCAGTTTTTTACTTCCGTTGTTGATAGTCTTTTATATATTCCATCTTTTTTTTCGCTCGTTATGACGACAATTGCAAAAGAAAGAATTGTCATAGGTCCGTATAGGATCAATCCAGGAGCTTGAAAAGTAATATTATTTGCTTCTTCACCAACAGCGCTCCCAATTTCATAAGACACATCAATTTCTAAGGGATTAGAATTTATGGTCTCTGAAATAATGCTTGATACGACACTTTGAATAATGGATTTTGTTGTAGGCGATATAGATTGAAGGAAATATATTTCAAACTTGACCGGAATAGGGATTGAAGATCCGGAAATTGGATAGATTATAGGGAGGGTTATGCTTGAATTATAACCTTGTGCCTTAAAAAAGTTCTTGCATGTTGTAGGGATAGTATTATTAATATAATGTAATTTACTATAAGATAATCCATCTCTAAAGAAAAAGCTCATGTTTACATTCCAATCATTATCCAAACCTTTACTAAAATTATTGTTCAATATCAAAATCCCATCATAATCAGAACTTTGAAATGTACCACCCATTAATATAAAGAATTCCGGGGTGGTAATATTTGTAATTTTGAAAGAAGTAGAGGTTTGAGATTTTAAATTTTCTAACATCGCTGAAACATTAAACAAAGAAGACGATGATGAATCATTCTGCCAAAAGGCAATATCTACATATGCATTTTTTTCGAGATATGCTTCATAACCTTCAGGGAAATAAATGAAGGCATCTATTTCCTCTTCGATTGCGGCTTCAATTGCATCATCTTTAGAAGAATAATCGTGCATTTTCATCTCATCAATATCATCAAAAAGATCATGAATAAAATCGAGATCAAAATTAGGATGCGTAGAATGGTCTGCTGTTGAAGTATCATCATCCACCCATCCAATATTATGGTCAGATAATGTATCTTCATCCATACTTCCAAAGATCATTCCTATAAGTAAGTAATAAACTAAAGGCATTCCTATCATAAATACTATTACTCTTGGATTTTGCCAGAATCTTAATAAATTTTTCTTCGTTAATGTTATCATTCTAGAGAAGCTTGAGCTAAAATTACTTTTACCATTTTTTTTCTTTTTTATATTCTTGACCATCTATAATCGCCTCAAATTATTCTCTTAAGGATCTCCCTGTTAAAGTTAAAAATACATTCTCTAAACTATTTCTCTGGACACCTACATCTATTATTTGGAGCCCTTTAACTTGTTCAGAAAAATATTTAGTGATATTTCCAATCTTTCCCAGACCATCCATGGCACTTATCCTTGTGATCATCTCTTCTTCAATATAAGAAGCGTCTAATATATAATCCAGTTTCTTAAGATTTTCAATAGCTTCTTTCAAGACATCCTTAGGGGCCTCAATTTTAAATGTCAATAAATCTCCTTTACCAATATTTTCTTTAAGATGTTCAGCTGTTCCTTGAGCAATAATTTTTCCATGATCGATAATAGCTAAGCGATCTGAAAGGATATCTGCTTCATCCATGTAATGAGTTGTAAGAAAAATGGTTTTATTTCTAGCTTTTAATTCGAAAATATAGTCCCAAATTAACCTTCTTGTTTGTGGATCAAGTCCCGATGTTGGTTCATCTAGAAAAAGAATATCAGGATCATGAACTAAGCCAATAATTAGGTTTAATCTACGTCCCATTCCCCCACTAAGCTTTTCTGCTTTTACCTTTCTTTTATCATCCAATCCAACTTTTACAATCAAGTCCTCAATTCGCTTTTTGAGGACCAATTTATTTCCAGAATACATCCGCCCGAAAAATAAGAGATTTTGATATACGGTAAGTTCTTGATAAAAAATATTCTCTTGAGGACAGATGCCTATATGTTTTTTAACTTCAGCATGTTCCTTTATAACATCATGACCCGCGACATATGCCTCGCCAGAGTCTGGTTTCATATAACAAGAGAGAACATTTATCGTTGTTGTTTTCCCCGCTCCGTTAGGCCCAAGGAATCCAAAGCATTCTCCTCGTTTAATCTCAAATGAAATATCATCGACTGCCTTTACATCCTCAAAGTATTTTTTTAAGTTTTTTACCTCAATTGCAAGTTCATCATTCTTTTCTTTTTTTTCTATTGAATCACTTGTCATATCAATAACACATCAATGTTCTTTTTTTAGGTATAATTATCTTTATAATTAAAAATTATCTATAATAAAATATTGATAATTTTATTATAGAATAATTATAGAACAATTTTTACATTAAATTTTTTATAAATCTAGAAATGAATCTATTATTTTTTATAAAATCTGCGACAGTTGATATTAGCAATTATACAATTAAGGAGATTCCCGGTTCTACAGGAAGGCTTGATGTCATTTCAAGATGCATTTTGGCTGCATTGGGAAAAAATGACGAATTAAAAAGGAATGTTCAAATATGGGTATTTTTAGATAAATATGGCACTTTTATCTTTGATTCAAAGCTAATTAATCATAAAATTTTTCCCAAAACTGAATTAAGGCTCACGGATTATTTTGTTGAGATTATTCGGAATAAAAATTCAATTCAAGACCTTCAAGACAATCCTCTTAAATCAATTAGTTATTCTGAAGTTGATATTTTCAATGTTATGAAAGAACTCTCAAAAAATGATTACAATACATATATTTTGAGTGAGGAAGGAGAGGATTTCATCAAGAAAATCAAGGATATCCAATCTCAGTCAAATATTCTTTTTTTAATTGGAGATCAAACGGGAGACTTCTTAAACTCAGAGAAGTTACTTGCATTAGAGCTAAATAAAGTGAGTTTAGGCAATCAATCTTATTTAGCTTCATCTGTTATTCGATTAATATTACTTTTAATAGATTTAAATCAATAACAATTTTTTTTTATTAAGAAAGGTTAATATAATTAATCCTAATATAAGAGATTCTTGAAAAAATTTGACTGATTCAGAAAGTTCAAGTGAAGCGGAGTACCAGATAAAATTTTTAAGTGATTCATATTATCGTGTAGTAGATTATTTTATTAGCCATAATATCCCCCCTAATACCCTTTCTCTTATAGGTTTTTTATGTTTATTAGGGACAGCATTTCTTATCGCAATTGGAATGGTTCATTTTCCAATATGGTTCTCTTGGCCAGTTCAATTCTTAATAATTATTGGAGGATTTCTCGATGCCATTGATGGCGAAGTAGCAAGAAAAACTAACAATGAAACTTTAGTTGGAGCCTTTCTTGATTCTAATCTTGATAGATTATCCGATGCTGTGATAATTCTTAGTTTAATCTACGGTGGCTTAGTAGATTTTTTACATGGATTTATAATCTTATTTCTTGTAATAATGATTTCTTACACTCGTTCATGTGCTGAAAATCACGGTGTTAAAATGAAAGGAGTTGGACTCATGGAAAGACATATAAGGATTATATATTTACTTATTGCTACAATTATTGAAAGTTGGGTTTATTTTATTGTATTTTTAATTTATGGAATAGAATTTGATTTAATATTCAGAATTTTAATGTGGATATTTACGGGGTTATTAATTTATACATTAGCACAGAGATTAATATTTGGATATAATACATTAAAGTAGTTATATTTTTTTTAATTTATCTAAACCCTTTTCAATTTCTTTGTAAAGCTCGGGTTCAAACTTTCTAAAAAGTCTAAACCAGTCCTTCCCAAGCATACCTCCTGCAATGAAGCAGCATACAAATCCAAATATGATGATAATTTCTCTATCTAAAAAAAAGAATTCTCTCGGAAATAATCCATTAGAATAAATTATGGTACTTAAAGATATGCTCGTTAATACAATTCCAAGAGAATAGAGTTTATGTTTAGGGAATTCAAAAAAGTGTAGATCTTCCTCATCTATTTCATTAAATAAGGGGATTACAATCTTTTTCTCAGATCTTTTAGGTTTTTCAATGAATTTAAAGCTTTTAAAATCCTTCCAGTCACGAAAAATAAGAAAGCTACCTAAATATAAAAAGTAAAATAAAAGTAAGCCCAAAATTGCGATTACAAAATAGAAATCCTTTATAATTACAATATTTTGATATAATATTAGTATTAAAAGGATCAATATTACCGCTACTGCTAATAGTACGGTTCCAATGAAAGACTCATGGACATGATATTTTCCATATTTTTTGTCTACATACTTAGAGCTACCATGTTTTATGTAATGTAAAATATAAAGAATTAATCCTGGAGCGATTATGGCATATATAAGAATAGTTATCATTTCCCACTCATTCCAAATAAATGGCAACCAATCATTATATTGAGCTAAAATATAATATCCATAAATAATCATTCCTATTACAACTGCATATAAAGTCATTTTTTTAAATAACTCGATATCGATTAAAAACATTAACAAAATTAGTACAATATTAATAACCAGAATTGTAATCATCTTTATGGTTCTAAATTCCAGACTTGGTTCTAAATAAATTTGTTTAATTAAAAAGTAAATTATAATATTTACACCGATTATACTGATTAAAACATAAAGTATCTTTTCCTTTTTCATTAAAAGCTCATAATTCATATTTTGGATAAAAATTTATTTCTTATTGTCCTTTTTATATTTAATATAATAATTGTAGTCTAATTCCAATTTAAAAAAACTAGTATTAAATCTTATTCAGAAGTCTAAAATTCTTATTTTTATTATTGTAAAACTTTTGAAATTATCAAGTATTCTACTCATAACCTACATCTAAAACATATATTTTCATCGACCGCAGCTATCTTGATAGTCTCTTTATAAATTCAAGTTAGGTTAGAATACTTATAATAATAAAAATTGATAATTAACACAATCCCAGAATTTTAGAACTACCCAAAAATTCTTTAATTCTTAAAAATTCTTATTATACAATAAAACATATTATTTTAAATGAAAGGAGGTGGAAAAGATACCTAAAAAACGTAAAAATGTAGAAAACTTCTTTCACATTTGCGGACATCGGGGGGAAGAACAGGGTCTTCCAAAGGTAATTATGGAAAAGTACAGTGTTCAAAATGTGGTAGACCCGTTGCGAGAAGTAAAGCCAAAGCAGTCACCCGTCGTACTTCGCTCGTTGATGGAAGAATGTTTGGAGAACTGAAGAAAGCAGGCACCATCATTATGAGTGGGCAGAGTAAGAAATATTACTGTATTAGTTGTGCTGTGCATTCTGGATCTATTAGCCAGCGTGCCAAATCAGAGAGAAAAACATAATTCTAAACCTTCTTGATTATAGGTAAAAATATCAATTTAATTTTAAATTTTAGAATGTAAAGACATTCCTAAAAAAATCTATTCTAATGACTCACAAGAACATTCCTGATGGTTTTACAGAGGATTTCAATTCTATGATGAAAATCATTAGATGGAATAGCGTGGGCTTTTTTTTCTTGGATTTTTTAATCCCGATCATCGCCAGGCAAAATATGATTGCTACTGGATTGCAAGTAGGCATTCTAGTTAGTATTACAGTAATAGGTCTAATGATTAGCAGTTTTTTTGTAGGGATAATAACAGATCGAACTAAATCAAAGAAAAATTTAATTTTAATTGGTTCTTTTGGACGAGGAATATCTTATTTCATAATTTATTTATCATTTATCCTTAATTCCTTAATGGTTTTATTACTGAGCCGATTTGTATTAGGCTTAATGGTAGGGATGTTTTGGGTACCATTTGATACGCTTATAGCAGAAAAATCAAATAAGGATAATAGAGCACAAGCTTATGGAAAAAGAAATGCTGCTCTCGCACAAGGTTTAATTATTGGAGCGATGCTAGGATTTTTAATCTTATTAATTACTAGCACATTTACAAAAAATCCAATTATCATATATAGCGCGATACCTCTATTTGGAATCTCCAATTTTATTGGAGGAATTAAATTCATGCGTAATGTTGATGAATCGATTAAATTTTCGGATAGTTCAGTTTTTAATAATAGTTCTCCATTAGAATCAGAGGGTGTTTCAAATCAACAAATTCCCAATATCATATTTGTTGGATTATTTTTCTTAATGTTAATGACACTCGTTTCCAGCATTAATGGTACGCTAGCAAGACCCTTCTTGAATGTTTATATAATAGAAAATATAGAAAGTGATATCTTTTGGGTTACAATGGCATATTTTCCCGCAGGGCTTATTGCCACTTTACTAGCGCCAAAATTAGGTAAAATTGTTGATAACATCAGCCCGTCAATTGGAATGACAATTACATTCATTTTAGGCGCTTTAATGACTTGGTTCTTGATAAATACCTCTATACTCTGGGTATTTGCATTAATTCTTTTAATCGACATTACGATCATAGGTACAGGTAGTCTGGTCTTCCAAAATCTCTTAAGCCGAGTGAATTTAAAACATCGAGGTAAAGTATTGGGATTTAGTTCTTTCTTTACTAACTGCGGACAAGCAATTGGTCCTATTCTAGGGGGGCTAGCTTGGGATGCTTTTGGATCGAAAGCACCATTTATCATTTCTATATTCGTTGAATTATCACTGATACCCCTTTTCTGGCTTGCCATCTATTTTTTAATGCCAAACTTACAAGAAAAATATAAATCTAAGGAAGAAACTAACATTTAATTCTAAAATAAGGATAACTTGATAAGTTCTTAAATATTCAATTGTTTGAAGAAAGAAGGTAAGGTATAAACAATCTCACATTGATTTTTTGCGGTTATCTCTATAATTGCCCGAATTAAGAACTCGTCCTTTAATTGCTCTTCAGGCAGGTATATCTTGGCTTTAGCAGTTGGCTTTATCTTTAATGTATAATTTTCTGCTATGCCGGTAATATTTTCATCTGTCTTTAACTTGATTCCAAGCAAACCCAGATCAAAATGTGATACAATGAATAAAATTTGGTCTTCTTTACCTTTAATTTTTTCAAAATGAACTACTTCTAAATGCTCATCTTTTAACTCCTTTGGTAAATTCGTATATGAAATAATCTTTTTCTTACCACTAATGTATTCAAATGGAGTATAGAAAAGGACATTAAAGCTGGCAATTTTTTTTATTTGCTCATTGTATTTTTCAACATCCTTAACAGAATATGCCTTATCTAACAACACATCTAATTTGTCAACCATATCTTCGGCGCTATACCCTTCTAGAACTGTTGCAATATAAGATCTCTTCAATTTCTCTATCAATATTTCGCTTTTAAAATCTAATTTATAATCTATAGAGACTTCTAAAGCTTGATTATATAAATTTGCCGCAATTTGAGAATGTCCAAGCGCGAGGAAATAATCTCCGAGTTCACTGAATACTATAATCGCATCTAGAAAGTTTTCTTCAAGATCCATATTCGAAATTTCACCCATTATATTCATCGCAGTGTCTCGATCTTCCCCTTGAATATATAAAGCAATGGCTTTACCAATTCCACATTTTAATTTTAACTTATCATCTTCATAAATATCCGCTAATTCTTCAGTAAAGTTATATTGCATTATAGCTGATTTATAAAGACCATGAAATAGGAGGATTAAAGCTTTAAGATAATTCAGAGTCAAGCAAGTTTTAAAATTATGAATGATAGTTGAGAATAGAGCGGCTCTTTCAAGTGAATCTATAGCAGGATTAATTCTTGCTAAAGAGACTAAGAGAAATGCTCTTAGAAATTCCATCTTACTAATTTCCGAACAAATTAATTGTTCTACAATCTCGTAATCTCTTCTTTTTGTTAATTGCCCTGAAGCAACCTGTAAAAGAGACACTAAAAAACCATTGCCTTTTTTTAAAAAGCCTACAGCCTTCTTTGATTCATTTTTTATGATTGCGTCTCTTGCCCGATTAACATATTCACGAGAGATTTTTAAGTTTTCAAGAAATGATATAATTCCTACTATTTCTTCTTCTTCACTCTGAGGAAGATTTTGATTTTCAATATATTTTTCACATATTGCTATTTCTTCTGCATATCTAGTGGCTCCAATTTCAAATCTTACACCTTCTGGATTTTCTAATTCTATATCTTGTGAAACAATTGAGTCTTCCGTTACAGAAACTGCTCTTTCGATGAGCCATGTAATCTTGGCTTCAGCAGGGTATATCTTAGAGCGTTCTATCATGTAGGAGAGGGTGTAATTAAGACTTTGTTTCCATACATGCTTAAAATACGTCCGCATCTTAGCAGATGAGACTGATCTCTGAAGTTTTAATAGGAAACTTGAAAGTGAAAGTAAATTTATTCGCCCTTTATAGATTAATCCCGTGTTTTTTGCTAATTTAAAATCATCCGTAACCAAATGTACCTGAGCAGTGTCATCCTCGTCTAATAACTTTTTACCGAGAACAATTAAAGAAAGATCTGGATCTTGGGCAGGGAAACGAATGTTATATTTACTTAATTCATCTTTAACTCCATCAATTTCTTTTGGACTTACTTTTTCTACATTAGCAATTTTTCTTAATCCTTCTTTAAAAGTACGAGGAGCTTTTATTTCATCGAAAACTACTTCGGATATATAATAATCATATCCTAAATTTTGTGCTGCGTTATTTAAATTATTCATTAAGTCTCTAGCTTTTATAGCTAACATGCAAATGAAAAAATTGGCATCGAAAACTATTTTCTCCTTTCTCTTGGGCATAAATTCACATTGATTTTTTGATTATTTAAAGAATATATTAATAATAGGTTAAGGAACTATTTTAACTTTTTTTAAGTTAATAGAGACAATAAATTCAACATGAGTATTTAAAAAAGAGAATATTTTCAGGCAAGAGTATTCTTTAAGAGGTTTTATGTAATATATAAAACATTCCTCACCCCACATTATATAGATTATATCATATATCTCAATATAATAAGGTTTAAAAGTAATTATAATAGCTAAAAATGATGTAATTATAATATATTTTACCAGATTAACTGATCAAAACATTTAAAACAAACAATAAATAAAAATAAAATAGGATAATATATATATACATGCAAAAACATAATTTACCTTAGAACTAAAAAAAAATTTATAAAAACATAACAATTTGTGAAAAGAATGTCAAAAAGAAATTCTAACAAAAAAAAATATAAATTGGATAAAATTAGTAATGATTTTTATAAACCACGTATTAGTAATAAAAAAATAATATTAAGAAAAGCAGCCATGGTAACGGCTTTATCATTTCCTATCATTTTATTGGGATTAGGTGTATTTTATTGGATGGAACCAGAATTAGATCCATTTTACGATTCTTTTGGGGGTGGTGATTCTGCGGGGGGTGACGATTTTACGGGAAGTGACGATTCTACGGGAACTGGAGAAGAGGACACAATAGCGGAAGGTGAGAGTTTAATTTTAATACACGGTTGGTCTTCTAGTTCTAGCACCTGGGATGTTATAATGAATAATCAAAGTTTCATAGACTTATATGGTGCTGAGAATATGACTGCTATTGATTACTATGATGACAATACAGATGAACCTGAATTTGACGGAGTTGATGGAGACACGCATATTATAGAAGTAGCAGAAAGATTATGTGATTATATAATTAAACTTAAAAACGAAGGAATTATGAACGGTCATTTGGATATCTTAGCACATTCAATGGGAGGACTAGTAGCTCGTTCTTTAATTAAATTTCATTATCCAGAATTACGAGCAAATGGAATGATGGTAGAACATGTTGCTACTTTAGCGACACCGAATCATGGAACAATAGGTGCGTATTATTGGGGGTTTGGTGGTGCTCAAACAGAAGACATGGATCCTGGCTTTTCCTCGTTATTACCCATACTTAATGATGAGACTAACGGTGGAATGACACCATATAGTATATCAGACAATCTAATATATACAGATATAACATATAGTACATACTGGGGATGGTTGGATATAGTAGTCGGGGAACACGATGATGTTTACATTGATGATGTGGACTGTGTTAATTTCGATTATGTCTGGGAAGACCATGGATCGGTTCTTGAAACTCCTGAGGTTTTAACGGATTTATTAGATCAAATTATCTTAGCCAATTAATTTACTTTTTTTAATTCATAAAAAAATTTTTTTAATTTTTTTATTAATCCATCTATTAACTCTTAATATTATTTAAACTAATCTTAAAAAAAATGATAAGAGATAGATAGAAGGTTTAAAAAATAAAATATTTATAGTCCAGAGCCTTTGTAATAGAATTTAAAAAAAAATAAATAAGTGTATTTTCTCTAGTATTAAGAGGTATGAGTCGAATATTTAAAATAGTATTAGGTGGAGTTGGTGAATTTAATCGAGGAAATTTAATTCAAAAATCTATTAAGAAAGCATCTCTAACTACTGATATGTATAAAATATTTGGAGTTCAAATGTATTTTAGAGAGTTTGATGTTGATGGAGACATACTCAAATTACAAATGTGGGATTGTATTGAACAATTGAGAACTAAGTTTTTTTTACCAGGATTTGTAAAGGGTGCCAGGGGGGCTATTTTATCAATTAATATAAATGAGCCTGTAAATATTAATCAGTTAAATTACTGGGAAAATCTTTTTCGAACACATGACTCTGAACTTCCAATTTTGTTAATTGGTTTTAATTCTAAATCAGATAATCATTTCAAGTTATCTGATGAGGAAATTTTGGATGTAATGCTTAAATTTAATTTATATGATTATATTGAAGTATCTACAACAACAGGGAATATTGATACAATACTTAAAAATATAATAAAAAGACTTTATTTTGAACATAAGATAAATACAAGAAAAGATGTTATAATATCATCTCCAGTTTATGACATTGAAAAACTTTTTTATAATAGTTCTTTATCTACTGTAAAAGAAAAATTAAAACCAATTATAGATAATGCTATATTTTCCAACTTAGATGAATTGATTTATAATATTGAATTAAGATTAAAAGATTTGGAAAAAAAAGAGCAAATTAATTATAAAATTAAGAAGAAACAGAATAACCAATTAGAAGATGAAAAATTAGGCAAGATTGCATCAGTTATCAAAGAAAAAAATAGAGTCGCACAAAATATCATAGTACATCCAATTAGAAATAATATACCATTAAAAAAGGACTATAAATTCCACAATAATTTTACTTTTTTTAAAGTAAATGATTATATTACTCTAAAATTAGAAAATAACCACACAAATATATATGTAAATGATCGCAAATTTAATACTTGTAAATATCTTATAATGAATATTCCAATTAAGCAAATTAAAGATTTGGATGAGATTGATTCAATTGACGAAGCAATGGAATTTTTAACCCCGTCTCATCCAAAGAAAGATGAGATTTCTCCAGAAGTTGAATTCTGGGGGCATTGTTCAAACTTACAAGCATGGTCCGAGAATAATTATGATACTCGAATTTTACATAGAAATTTATCTTTTTCTTTATTAAAAAGGTTAACAGAAGTAGGCGATCCTATTGCTAAAAGAGTTTTCAAGGAAGAAATTGCTAAGAGATACTCAAGTAATCATCCAACAATTAAAAAATACTTAAGAGTACAAAGATACTTGAATTATTTAACTAAAGAAGAATTGAATACTCTTTCAGAATTAAATAATGATTCAGACCTTCTAATCTATTTTGCTGAAGAAAATGAAAAAAAATCCATATATAAAGAAGCTATTAATTACAGAAAAAAAGCTTCAAAAATTAATCCAGAAGATAAAGATAATTGGTTAACTCTTGGAGAGGATTATAAAAAGATCGGTGAGATTGAAAATGCAATTGAAGCTTATGGTGAATATTTAAAACATGATCTAAATAACCTTTCAATTTGGAAATATCTTGCAGAGAATTTAGATGCCCGGGAATTCCTCTCTCGAATAGAACCTTTATTAGATTCAATAACTAATGTATATATTTGGCAACAAGTATCAATTATTTATAAAAAAATTGGAGATAATGAAAATGCGATAAAGACTTATAGGAAAATCTTAGTTTTTTATCCACATACTAGCAGCATAGGCATCCAATTATTAAAGACTTATGAAAAACAAGGAAAAATTGATGAAGCAACTGAGATATTAAATCTATTTTTAGACCATGATCCTGATAATTTCTTTATCTTAAAAATTATTGAAAAATGGTTAGACAATCCAAATTTAAAAAATCAATTATTAA
>JAEOTJ010000407.1 GCA_016839905.1 Promethearchaeota archaeon
AGAAGATAATTGTATTACTGTTGAGATTGATAGACATGATTATATCATTTCAGATTATGAAAATGATACTAATATCTATTATTTTGACATAAGTTTTTTTAATAAATATAAAACCAATTTTGTTCAAAAGATTGAGTCAAATCCCCACTTGAAATTACTTAATAGAATTACAAATTTCATGAGGTGTGGAAATCTTTCAATTAAAATAGCACTGATTTATTCTATTTTCCCTGAGTATACAAATGACTCAAAAATTAAGGAAGATTTGAAACCTTTTATTGAAAACAAACTATTAATGAATAGATATCTGAGAGATCTTCTCCTTTTAATCCCCTTAGAGATGTTCAAAGATATTTTTGATTTAATCCTTACAAGATTAGAGCCTTTTGTTTTTTTGAATGAGGAAAACAGGGAGAGATTAATTCAGGCTATGGGCATAATAAACAATTTTGATAATATCGGTTTAGTCTATCCTGTATTAAATTCATTAATCCTCAGTGTTACTGATACCAACTACAAATATCTTTTAGAATATATATTATTTCTATTAAAAAATAATTTTAATGAAATTAGATCTGACATAAGTCTTCGTCAGAGTCTATTAATATCTATGCTGAAACTAATGTATGAATCAGATAGAAGTGTAGTTCATGAATTAATGAATGAATTTAGGAATAAAAACTTAAAATTCACTGTATTAGTCTAAAGAAATGGTTGAGTCAAAAACTGATAAGCTTGATTTACTCCTTGATAATGATATAGTCATTAAAAACCTACATGGAAGCTCGGGAGTTAAGGGAAAGATCCAAGAGATATTCAAAAATAATGAAAAATTTGTGTTAGAATTAACAGTAGGGGAGTTTAAAAGAAGTGTATTAAAAGATTTGGTTGTCTTTTTCAATGATTTAGTTGAATTCATTGATAAAAAAGATATTAGTGATTTTTCACAACAATTAGGTGTCCTTAATGATTTTCTATTGGATTATAAGAAAAACTATGGTGTGAATGCTAAAGGTCGATTCATTAACTACATTATAATTATTTTTGAGAACATCTGTAACAACCTTAAGAATTCATTAGATTCACCTTTAGAAATAACTTTAGACTTTATAAAAAATCAAATAATTGATTACAAAGAAATTTATTTTTATAATCTTAAAATTATTGGAGATTACATCAATTGTCCTCATGCTGAAGTAGAGCCCATTAGGGAGAGAAATAAGTTTGAGAAATTAAGCTTTTTTTGTAAAGAATGTGAGAAAAATAAAGTAAATAGTATTTTAGATATTTTTCAGAAGGATCTTGATACTATCCTTAACTCATTAATTTCTAATCACTTAATTGATATCTTAAAGTATATTATAGGACTTGAGAATTTAGAAGATTTAGACGGTAGGAAGCATGTATGTTTAAACTTAACGGATTTACTTTTAATTTTAAATTGTCCTGATGGATATACCATTTTCACCTCAAATTACTCTCATTTTAATGAAATTTGTGTTTTGTTAAAAAAATCTATTGTCTATCTCCAATAATTCTTATATTTAAGTGTCACAGACTGGTGCGGCGATGCTCCCCCATTATTCCTTTTTCTTCCTCAATAGGCTCCATATTTCAAAGTAGTATCAATCCATGTTTTTAAATTCTTATAAGGAGTGTCTGGAGCTACTTCACACCCTTCAGCCATCATATACCCTCCACCATCCTTACACCCTTCAATTAATTTTTTTGTATAATCCACAATTTGCTTTTCATTTCCAAATCTAAGCAATTTTGTTTGAATGTTTCCCATCAGGCAGAATCGATGTCCAAGCATTTCTTTTGCTTTAAAAATATCTGAATCCTCAATATGAAGGATATATTTTCCATTTTTAGGAAATTCGAGAAAATAATGAAAAAAAGGAGTCCAATCGGTATCCATATGAAATACTGTGGTGAGTCCATTTTTCACATTCTCTTTAACCATTGTAAGCAGATTATCAAGCACCAATTCTTCAAAGACTTTTGGTGAAATAAAAGCAGAGCTGACTCGTTCTAAACATATATATGTACGTTTTACTTGGGAGAAGGCATACATTAAGAAGTTATTTGCCATTGTTCCTTGGAGGAATAAATCACAGATTTCTTTCACTTCTTCTTTATTTTTTCTTATTGCTTTTGCCCAATTAGTAATTCCCATTAAATAACATAACCCTTCTAATGGTGTGACAATTCCACTCGTTGCATATATCGGTACTTTTTTCTTTCTTTCCCAAAAATCTATAAACTTTCCAATTTTTAGGAGATCTATTTGAGTTTCGAGAATCTTTTTAATGCTCACTGGTTTCCAAATAGATTTTAAGCCATTTTTTTTAATATCATTAAAGTCTATCACGTTAATATAACCTTTCTCAATAAACTGTAAAGAACTAGGAACATCATCAGGATAAATTAAATCTCCATAGAAACCAGATTGTGCCAACGGTAGCATGTTATAAAAAGCATATAAACGACCCATTGGTAAGTGCACCATATCTAACACGCTATTAAATCGGTTATAGGTGTTTTTAACAGCATTAAATATTCTTTCGAATGGTGCGAGTACGAATTCCTTTGCTGACATGTGATTATTAGCTGCGTAGTAATAATCCATTAATGGCGTAATTGGAATTCTATCAGGTTCTTTTAAATTAACAGCCTGATTAAATCTTTCGTAAGAGGTCATTCCCTCTTTCTCTTCTGGTTCTGGGAGGCTATAAAAAGGTTCTTTTTCAATTTTTTTAAAGATTAAAGGCTTTAAGCCGGATTTTTTATGTTGCTCATTTACCTTTTTCATTTCGTTTATAAGTCTTACTTGCTGAAAAAGGATATTCTGTACATTTAAAAAGCCAATTTGAGCATATGTTTTTATAATATTTTTTATATAAATGAAACTAGGCCTTCCCTTAACTAAGAGTTGTAATAAATGCTTAAAAAGTTGCAAATGATCAATATTATTCCACCACTTCTCTGGAATTTCTCCGTATAATAATTTATTGAGAGCTTTAATTTGTTGTCGAATTTCCTTTTTCAAAAAAATTACCCTTTATTTTTTAATGATTTATAATACTATTGTTATTATATTATAATTATTGAATTTTTTCGGGATTAACCTTTTGAATTAAAGAGTTAAATAAGATAGTAACTATATTATATAATATAATGGGAAAGGAAAGGATTGAAACAAATGAGGATTTTTTTAGAAAAATTCTTGAGGTTCATAAAATTACTCCAGATCAAAAAAAATTCATTGAAACTTCGCAAATAAAGTTAGAAAAGGTGTTTCAGAAACATTTAAATGGGGAATTTAATGTTTTCTATGGAGGTTCTTTAGAAAAAAAAACAATGATAAGAGAGGAATGCGATCTTTATGTGATTATTAATTTTCCTCCTCAGACAACCGATAATATTGAAAATATTTATTCTAATGTAGGTAAAATTCTTAATAAAAAATGGAAAAAATCACGCTCAAAAAGCATTGGTTGGGAAAGTCAGTTAAAGAATTATTTTCATATAAATATAATTCCCGGAATAGAAATAAAACCGGAAGAATTCATTGCTTATTATTATAATTCAGACAATCAAACGCAAATTGAAACAAATATTAAAGCTCAAATCAGCCATATTTCAAATAGTAATCGTGAAGATTTAATAAAATTAATGAAACTATGGAAAATTCGACGTAATGTACCAATAAAATCATTTATTTTAGAGGAATTAGCGATTATAGGAAGTAAAGGTGTTAGTCGTATCCAATTAGAAAAACAAATCCTTCAAGTATTTAGATATATTCATGATAACATTGAAAGTAAAAAAATATATGATCCTGCTAATCAAAATAATGTAATTTCTGATCTAATAAAAGATAGTGAAAAAACAGAGATAAAAAATATAACATTACAAGCCTTACAAGCAAAAAATTGGGGGAAAGTATTTAAAAGTTAATGCAAAATCAGAAAGTAGTTAATGCTAAGGCTAATAGTAATGCTCCATGTATTTCTGATTTATTTCCAACTCTCGATGTATCTATTATTATTTCCCCAATATCCATATATATAGCTCCATGAGCTTTCCCTCCCCCTAAATGGACTAGAGTTCGATAAATTAAATTTCCAGAAATCCCATCAGGGGCAATAATTAAGTTAGATTGGTTTTCAATAGCATTTTCTATTAGGATTTCATCATGAGATATTAATAAATTTGGATTTTCTTTTTTAAAAAAACTTATAATATCTTTAGCAATTTTAATTGTTTCATCGACTTGTGCATCTCTTCCTATATCAGAATGCCTTCCGCCACTTAAAATGCTTATTTTAGGCGTTATATTCAATTTTTCAAGTTCCTTAACTGCTTTTTTAATAAATATTATCTTATTTTTTAAATTATTACATTCATCAATTCCCACCGGTCCATAGAAAAATTGAAAACCTTCATATGTTTCTAATAATGTTAAACGATTAATTTCAGAAACTTTCAAATCTAATTCTATAGATTTTAAGAATTTGCTTGAATTAAGCGAGCCTCGAACTGTTGCATCTATTTCCTTTCTTATTAAATAGTCAATGATTATTTTTTCAGGATTTGCAGACTCTATTAAAATTATACGTGATTGATTTTGCTTATAATCTGAATTATTAATAAGTTCTTCAATTTTTACTTTATTTCCAAAAATATTAATAATAACATCGTTATTTTGTATGAACTCCAGAGATGTATTTAAGATTTTAAGATTATGAGTTAAAGATTCACCTAATCCAATGCCAATTTTAGCAGATTTCCCTTGAGCCTTTGAAATAAACATCTCTAAAAAATTCAATTTAAAATACCACTCATTAAAAGGATGTAAAATATATGAATGCTAGAATAATCACTATTGCGTCATATAGTCCATGAGCTACCATTACAGCGATTAGATTTTCATTTCTCCAATGAAATAATAAGCACAGCATTATTGAAATTGCGAAATATGGAATAAATAATAAAAGAAAATATATGAGAAATAATAGAGGTGATACAACCAGGTATGAGAAAATTGTAAATATATGTACCATTGCAAAAGTAAATGCCGTTAAAATAATACCCCATTTAATTCCTATATTTCTTACAAGCCCTTTTTGCATGAATCCTCTAAAAAGGATCTCTTCACTAGGTCCAATTATTAAAATCATTGTCAAGACCAAAAGAATTATAGCAAGGATATCTGCGGAAGCAGTAAAGACTCCCATCTCTGATGCTGATTCTTCTATAATTTCGACTCTAAAAATAAATTCTACTAACGATTGTATAGCTATACTAGTAAATCCAACAAGAAGTATGCCTCCAAATGCAAATCCAATGCCAATCAAGATTTCTTTAAGAATACCGACCTGATTATATTCTCTTGTGCTAAATCCTAATAAATTCAATCGATTTTTTAATGTAGGTTCTTGAAGATGTCTTCCAACATAATACACGGGAACTAAAATCAATACTAATTCAACAGAACTCAAGATAATTAGAAAATAAGGAGAATTTGTAAAACTAAGAACAGTATTATAATCAAGAATAAAAACAAAAATTAGAAATATTAAACCTATTCCAAAAGCAAGCATGGTGATATATGCCAAAAAAGTGATTCCAAATGTGGTAAAAAAGCCCCATAATTTTTGGTCTCTATTATTGTCAAGATCCTCAATAGATTGCCTTTTAATTGGACTATATCCTCTTTGACCATAAGTAGGAGGTTGATAATAGATTTTTTCATAGGGTATTCTATAAGGAGCATATTTTTTCGAGAATTCCTCTTTTTTTGAATATTGCTGAGGGGGTAATTCCTTATGTTCCATTAAATAGACAAGATCAATTCCACATTTCATACAATGTCTCAGATTCTTAATAGGGGGAATTTTCTCTCCACAACTCGGACAAAAAGTCCATTTAATTTTGTTTATTGTTGTTTCCTTTTTAATTGAAGTGGATTTATCATTATCAATGTTATCTTGTTCTTGTTGATTTTCTTGATTTTCGTTATCTGTCATTACTTAAGTTAAAGAAGAGAACATTCTTCTAAAAATTTTTACATTATAAAATAAAGAAATAGAATTTTTTAGTGAGTAAAATAGCATAAAAGTTTATTATTTTCAATATTAATGGGATTTACAAATCCATATCTCTCGAACTGAATCACTTTATTCATGGGAATTTTTAATAGGTTTATTTCTCCAACTCCTTTAGAAATTGAACCATCTGGTTTAATTATCGAGACTTTAATATTATCATCTTCAGGCACCCATTGAAATATGGGATATTCTCGATTAAGTTCAAGGCTATGATGATAAGCTAATATTTTTTCATTAACTAAATCTATCGAAAGGATTTGAATATTGATTAAGTCTTTCAACCTTATGGTTTGGCCCGTTTTTATTTTCCTTGCATCTTTCAATGC
>JAEOTJ010000408.1 GCA_016839905.1 Promethearchaeota archaeon
AATGATTTAAGAAAATCAACTGAATTAAAGCAAAAGTTCTAGTTAAATGGGGTATCTTATAAACAAAGATTTAAAATAAATGCATAATGATATTATCTAACTTTCGAAGTTGAGTTTAAAAAATATTTGGTTTTTGAATTTAAACAAGAAATTTATATATTTTTTATATAATTTGGAATATTTGTTATATTATCATAAAAATAATTTTAAAACATAAAAATAAACAAGTTAGCTTGAGAAAAGTTAAGGAGATTGACCAAAAATGAGTTTCGATATAAAACTGGATATGGACTCATGTACAGAATAGTTCTGTTTTCCAGAATTATGTATAAGATGTGGTACGTGTTATGAAGTCTGTCCAAGTGAATGTTTTGGAGAACCTGAAGGTGGAAAAGTGAACGTAATTGAGGAAAACAGAGAAGACTGCGTTGGCTGTAGGGCATGTGAGACCCAATGTCCTGAAGAAGCAATTGAGATCATCGAAGAATAATATCTATGAAGCTCCTCTAAGTTTTATTAAGTAATGAAAAAGTTCTTAAAGTTTTTTTTTTTTGTTTTTTATAATTTCTATTTTTAAAAAGATGAATTAATCTTTCGTAGTAATTGCATTTTTTTTAAGATAGAGGGAAAATGTTTTATATTGATTTTATATTTGATTTAAGTTAATAAAAATTCAATGATCTATTTTATAATCATACTTTTTTTTATTCTTGATTTTTATCGCTCTTTTTTCTTTTTGATCTAATAAGGTTTGAAGGTTTTTTTTTGAGGGGGGTAAAAGGATTGTTTTAATTTCTCTGACATTCTCGTCTTCGTATTCGAGAATAACAAAAAAAACTTCCAATGCCGTATCAGGTAAAAGTTCAAAAAATTTATATTTTGGAATAGTTGAACCATAATCATAAGGCATTTTTTTTTTAGAATTAGATGTTTTTAGAATAAAAATTATTTTTTCTTTAACTTCTTGTTCATTTAAATAGATATGGTAGTTTCTTAAAGGACGAATGATCCTTTCCCTTGCTCTCTTCTCAACATGAACTTTATCCTTTGGGTTATTAGGACATCTAACATTCCACATATATAAAATTTTATTTAGTTATGTATATATTCCCTTTATAGTATAAATTTTCTTCAGTAGTAATTGAAAAATTAAATGTAAAGCGATCCTTTTCCGGTACATCTGCTTGGAAGTAAGAGCTAGCCAACTCTAATTTACAGTCCATAGGAATTAAGGGTGAAAGAATATTATAATAGATATATTCTTTAATAAAAGCCATAGGATTTATTGCTTTTATGAATATTGAGTCCTCCCAAATGTATGAGATTTGAAAATCCTTATCGTCTTCTAAAAGAATCTGGAGTTCATCCCATAATATATCAACTTGGTTTCTTTCTTCAACTGATGTTTCTATATCCCATTTCTCATCATAAGGTTCATTCATATTATATGTTTCTAAAAAATCTTTAACCTTAAATAAATCTGGAATCTTTTTATCATATAATGATTGTTTAATCATACAAATCACTCTTTTTTTTTAATTAATTTTAAATTCTTTTCTCTAAATAATTGCTTAATTATTTCCTCCTTTTCAAATGCTCTATCAATAATTATTTTTAGATTTCTTAAATCTTCAGAGTTCAAGGAGATAAAGAATTGTTCTGGTAGGAATGCTTGTTTATACTCTATTTTTAGATTATGATATAGTATTGCTGTATCTAGTAAATCCTGTTTGATGTTGCTTGGAAAAATTGGACGGATTTCTGTATATATTACAGCATCACCATAAGTGTTTTGAAAGTCTTCTCTAAAATGTTTAGCCTTGGCTATCAAGCCGATTGTTTTATCCATTGAGAGGATTGATTTCCAGAATGCCATATAATCTTCCCAGTCGTCATCAGCAGGTATGATATTTTCTTGATTTGTGTTTTTTATTGCGTCCTTTAGTTTTTCTATAAAAGACTCTTGAGATTTCTCATGAATATATTGAATATAATAGACCTCGAAGAATAGATCAAGTAAATCCTTTAATTCATCTTGATTAATACCTGTATTTTGAATAATAAGATCTATTTCCTGGGAGGATAAATCAATATATTTAGTAGGTAATTTCTCCAATTCTTGAATTAATGCAGTTCTCTGTTCTAGGTTAAGTCTTTTTATTATTTCTAACTTTTTATAATAGGTTTTTGGAATTATTAATCTTCTAATTATTGAGAACATTTTCATATAAGTTTGCTTTTATGAACATAAATATTCAATACTTGTATTTATTTTAATAAAGTATTAATGAAAATTACTCTAAAGATTCAATGAACAGCATCACCGCAATTGACCTGCTCTTCTTTTTCTTTTTTGTATTGATTTTGACACATTTTTATGTTATATAATTTATGAAATGGTTAATCAATTATATAACTTTATTGATTCATATCTATAAAAATTAAACACGAAATTGAAATTCTTCAGCTCAAGATCTTACTATTAATTTCCATCTAGATCGAAAAAAGGAATTTAGTGAAAAGAAGGGATAAGAAAGTGATCTTTGCTTTGATATAATATTATTTATATATTTATTTTGAGCTCTTCAGAGATCTAGAGACTTATTAAAGAACCTTTTTTTTTTTCAAATTCTTTTATAGATTAGCAAATTTTTACATGTTAATTCTATTAATTATTACCATAGAAGGATCTTATTACATTTTGGGCAAGTTCCTTGCGTCATAGCGATCTTGAGACAGTTATTATGATAAAGTCCCTTGCATCCCTTGCATCGATAAACTTTTCCTTCATGATCTCCAAAATCAAAATCGCAACTAACACATTTAGATGAATATGAAAAACTAGAATCATTTACACTTATTTCCTCGACTTGAGCTGTACCAGTTAATCCCGAATCTGAACTGCTTGGAGTCAAGTATTGTGCTTTTTCTGAAGAAGACATTACCCATTGATCTTCTAATGGAACTTGTGATACTTTGGGGCTATGGGCTCCTCCTTTAAGAGCATCCGAAGCATCAACATAACTAGGAGCTCCTTTTCTTTTAATCCCCTTCTTTTGAGCAACTACTTCATCTAAGATGTTAGTGAATATTAATGCTGAAGCATATTTTCCTTTCTCTCCTCCTTTCTGAAGGTGTGCGTGGCTTATCATGTGTACTACTCTGCCTCCTTTATTTCCATAACCGAATTCAACCAATACGGGTTCAGAACCCCAATTATTTTTAAGTTGCCATGAACTGATTAAAACTCGAACAGCAGTTCCATTTAATACTACAATGGGAAAAGAACGTTTTTCCAACCACCACCTAAATTCAGTCGACTTAAGACCTGAGCCTGCTTTTTTAAATTTATCTTGACTTATTTCTTTAGTTACACCCGCTAAAAATGGATGGTCGGGGTTCATAATTTCACATTTTACGATAGCATCCTGCTGCGATGTTTTATTTCCATTCCATTTGATGAAGCCAGGGAAACATGTTTCAACTATAAATTTAAGAGCCCAGTCCGTCGTTATCAACCAGCCTCCTTGGTCCACGTAATCAACGAACTTAATATGATGAGTAGAGGGGATTTCACTTCCAGGACATCCAATATATACCACATCATAAGGAGTTAAATCTGTTTTTAGGATGTCTCTTGGTTTTATCACGACCTTTTCAGAAGCGTACATATGACTGATTACTTTCTTGGGATCTTCAAACCTTCCTTTTATTCCCAAGATCTTACCGTGTTTTTCAACTGCGTCTACTATTTCTTTCTTACCAAGGGCTTCCATCTTGCGTTTTTTAACTTCAGAATATAGATCCTTAAAACTCATTTCTCATCACTTAAAAATAATTCTTAAAAATAAAAATAATTCTTTATAATAAATAAAATAATTTTCAATATTATAACTATTTCAATTAATTAATTTTATGAAAAAAAAAAATACGTGAGAATTTTAAAAAAAGGCTTTATATTCTGTGCTGTACTTGTACTAAATGTGAAATTACTTATGATTAATAACCACCTATATTTCCATCCCTCATATAAGCATCATCCCAAGCTTCTCCTTGCTTTTTCTTTTTATATTCCCTGTAAAAATAATATATAATAAGGCCAACAACAATTCCAATTATTATTAAAATAATTAAAATAAAAATAGCTGGGCCAAGATCATATATATTAGTGGGATCATAATATTGCGATATTGCAT
>JAEOTJ010000409.1 GCA_016839905.1 Promethearchaeota archaeon
ATGCATTAGGGGCAGAATTTTATTTTTCCATTGGTCCTGGATACATCCTTCAACTAATTGGATTTATCTTAGTTTTCCCCTACTTCGTGTTTTATCAATTGACCATTACCAATTTTGAAAAGTCCAAACATTCGGCAAAGAATTTCGTGGATCGACAGGTAAGAAGCCATCAAGTAGAAATAGATTATGAAAAATTAATCAATGAAGAGAATTTAAAGCAAAAAGGACTAATTTCTGAAGAAGATGTAAATAAAAGACTCGTCAAAATTAAGAATTAAATCGAGGGAATCAAGAATGGAAATAAATGAACAAGTAGAGGATTCATATCTCAAGGAATTGATAACTGCGTGCTTAAAAACTAAGAATCATGAAAAAATAGCATTTGTAGGCTATCTTTTGATTAGCAATAAGGTCGGAGAAATAGGAATTAAACTAGGATTCAAGCCTCTAAAAATCAAATTAGGTAATTTAGGAGAATACATGGAGATGGTCAATGAAATCGTGAAAAACAATCTGAAATTAGAGATTTTTAAGTTCATTGATTTGAGGAAGTTAAAAAAGATCGAAGTTCAATTGTCCGAAATTCAAAAAAGAAATGATGAGACGCCATTGAGGCTTGTTAAGGAGATTTTTAGCACATATTTTGAATTAAAGAAAATAAATGTCCCTAACTTGTATAAAAGCATTAAAAAAGACGAATTTAAAATGAATCCAGGGGTTAAACTTTTTTCTCGATTTTCAAAAAATCAAGGGAGGGACCAAGATGACGATTTTAAGCAGATTATTCTTCAGAAATTAAACGAACGGCAGCTAACTATAAGAGAAGAGTTTAATAAGAAGGGCATAAAAAAGAGTTTATTAAAAGAAGCAGTTCAAGTGAAGAATTTCAAGGATACAATTGATAATAAAGACAAGAAAAGAGTCGAAGTTCAAGGGCTATTAAAGGACAATCTTAATTACCAAAAATCTCTAGATGACATTATAGGCATTTTTGTTTTGGGCATAATTTTGCTGTTTTTTATAGTTGGGGTAGTTATTACTTTTGAGGCCATAATTTATCCTTATCTCATAGGCTCCTTGTATGTCTTGTTCTTGCTAACGTTTGGGCTCGGGTTTGTCTTGTTAATGCTTTACTTGTATTATTTTAAGAAGTGAAATTATTGATTCTAAATACATCTATATTTCTTCTCTGGATAAAGGTTTCCTTTTAATAGTTTTTTATGGCATTAAGATTATTAATCTTTCCAGATATATTCATCATCCTTTTCTATATAATGCCTTTCCTTTATTTCTTTAAAAATCCGAAGATCAAATATATTTTCTATAAAAGTATAATATGCAGGATTAAAAACCTTTTCATAGTGTAAAGCATCACTTTTATTATCTTTTAGGAAATGTTTTTCAAGTTCTTTAAAAATCTCTTCAGTTAGATCATTATAATCCTTGAATTTTATTTTTTTGTAATTATTTTTAAAATCATTTTTCTTTATATAATCATCAATGAATTCATTAATTTCTGTTTCAAATTGTGGAAAAGATTTAATCTTTTTTTTGATAACATTTTCTTCAAAATCTTCCTTAAGTGTAGAAATTGTAGTTTTATATCCTTTTTTGATTTTATTGAAAACTTTATCTCCATTTATATAATTATCCTTTACGTTGTAAGCATTCAGATATTCAGTTAATCTTTCAGTAATTTCTTTTTTTTTAGCCTTCTCGTAATTTAGATGTGGAGAGCTTTCTAAAGAATCTAAAATAAAGGTACTAAAATCAGAGGAAAACTTATGTAATTTCTGTACAAATTCAGTGCGTTTTTCTGCAATTTTTTGTTGATCGATTGGAGGTTTTATAAGTTCATAAAAATTTTTTCTTCTCTTTCTATTGTCAATTATGAATCTTGCATTAGGTATGAAAAAAGCATAATATATAAAATCTTTAATGGACTTATCTTTTAATTTTATTGCTAAATCAACAATTTCCTTCTTTAATTTTTCTTCTTTTTTTTTTTTATAAGATGAGAAAATACTAAAACATAAATCAAAAAGATCCATTTTACTATTTAATGAAAAGATTTATTTATAGTTTTTGAGGATAATAAATCATAATAATAAGGATTTCTTCTGTATATTCAAGAAAATACCTCAAATTAATAAGCTTGTCATTAAAGAAGCGCAGATCAATTTTTAAATTATAGATAATCTTGATTAATTCATATTTATATGCCGCGAAAAGATTTGTTTTATTTTATAATTTGTAATAAGGTTCTTAATACTAATATGGTATAACTATATCCCATTTTTGCTTCCCAACCAAGAACGTCTCTTTCATTGCCATGACCAGAGTCTCTTGAGTTTCTTATTGTGCCTATAATGTTTTCACCTGAACGCAAGAGATTTTTTATGCCTAAAAAAACTGCACTATCTGTCTTTTTGAACAATTTTTCTTGGTTTGCTATTATTTCATCAATTAAAGGTTTTAAAGTTTTTCTCTCATTTTCTCTTTTATTGCCTAGTAATTTCTTGTAAAAAAGTTCCAAAGATTTGCAACAATATAAGCTAACATCATTCCATTCAGCAATTAAGTAATGCTCATATGCTTTATTCAAGTTTTCTAATATCTTAGGATACTTATCAAGTTCTTTATAAACACGCCTTTCTTCAAGCTCTTCAACACTATTTCCTAAAAGTTTAAGCATTCCTCCATCACATGAAATTTGATCTTCGCCCATTAACTGAAAAATTTCATTAAAAAAATCATCTAATTCACTTGACTTGAGAATATATTCTAAAAAGCTTTCGGTTGGGGGAATAATATTAAATTTAAAGACCTTTCTAAACTCACCAGCAATTTCATTAAAAAAATAAAACATTTGGTTTTTTTCTCTTTTTCTATACCTTTCTTCTCGTTGTCTGGATTCCTCTGCTAATGCAGTACTCCAGCCTCCATTCCCATCTTGTAGGCTTAATTTATAATACATTTCACCAATCCAAGTATTTAATTCTTTGAATGAGTTATTAATTATGATACGATCTTTCTTTTTCGTATATCCGACCGTCTCCATTAATTTAATTAAATGTTCTTGTACACTTTTTCTTGCTAAGGGTATATCTATTCTAAGAGTAAGCTCTTGATCAGATTTTTCAAGCCAATCATCAATTAACTTAAATCCTTTCTTATGACATTCCCCTATTGTCCCGCAAAATGGCATATTACCATGTTTTAGCCAAAACTTTCCAGAATCCTTTTCTTTTAGGGGATTAAATGGATAAAACATTATTAGATTAGATAATTTTGTAATCGCTTCATCAATATTTTTTCTTTCATGTTCAATTGGTAAAGATATGTTAATGTCTTTTAAATTCATTTTTGTTTCCTTATTATTTTTTTAATTCAATTCAAATTCCTTTACAACATTTTGACCAGAAACGGAAGTAAGTATTTTTAATCCTGTTTGGCGGATGATCTCAAATTCATCTTGAATTAATTCTCTTATTTCATCTTCTTTTATTTTCCCTTCATTTTCCTTAATATATTTCTTTACTTTTTCAGCGCATTTCTTTGACAACTCTGCTATTTTTAATTGTCTATCATTACCCGTAAATCTCGGAATATGAAAATATAAAGGTCGCTTGTGATGATGTCTTGTATCTGCCACGATTTTAACACTTTTTGCTAATTCTGGAATATTTAACATTCCGCATAGATAATATGCCTCATCCTCGTTATCTGTTCCATAATAATATATCGTAGAATCGACATAAATCCTTCCTTCCTCATCTCGAATGACGGCAGAAATTAAATTTTTAGAACCGGGAAAACAAGTTTTAAATGGCTTCTTTTGAACATTTTTTACTTCATCATTCACGCATAATTTATTCCGGTAATTTATTCCAGTTTCAAATAAATCATGTTTAGCTTCTCTCTGGTAGGTATCTTTAATTAAATTCCAATGTTTTCTGCTAAAAGGACCAATACTATTTATATCATATTTTAAATCCTTATCAAGAGGTAAGAATGTAGGATAGGGGATGATGAGAAATGGATACATTCCCCTGGAGAGAGTGGTGTAGAATATATTTTCAGATTCAACCCTCTGGGTATTATAATGAGTTCTCTTCCATACTCCTTTTGCTTGAGGAGAAATCCAAGGATTAATGATTGAGATCTTGCCTTCTTGAGAAGTATCTACGATTTCACATAATAACAAGGATTTTGGAATCAAATCTGCTCCTTGGATAAAAAGACTATAATAATCAGATAAATGACAAGGAAGTAATTCTTTCTTTTTTTGAGATTTTATCAGTTTTTTCACTAAATATTTCTCATTTTTCTTGTTTTGGAAATACACATAAGGTTCAATAGTTAATTTTTCTATTTCTTCCATCGATATATGGTCTAGATAATGGCATATTACGGGATATTTTTTCAGTAAATCATTTATTTTATCAGTTTTC
>JAEOTJ010000091.1 GCA_016839905.1 Promethearchaeota archaeon
TAGTCATATTTAATGAAGGAGAATTAGCTAAACTTGCAACCTGGGAAAATTTAATTAATTTGGTTTCTGAAATATATCCAGATGTGAAAGAAAAGATAGAGGCTAAAAAAGACCAATTGAAAAATACTCCTTTTTTGGAAATTGAGAAGAGCGCAAATCGAATATTTAATATAATTGATAAGAAGGGTCCTGAGGATCCAAACTTTATGACATATAAGAGGTTTAAAGAATCAGAAGGTACCCTTGTTGATATTCGGGCATTCCTTTATCATGCTGTACACATAAGGGAATTATATTCTGGTGATGGATATACCTATGATGAAGATGGACAGCAAGGCTTGAAGGAATATATAGCACCTAACTGCAAATTAGAAGAATTTGGAGAATACTATCTAATAGATTTGAATATTAAAATCACCTAAAAATTCTCTAGCTTCTTTTAATTCAACTTTTATATTATATATTTATATTAAATTGTTAAGATCTAACTATTAGATTGAATAGGTAATCGTATGATGAATGTTGAACCTTTGTTCCTCCCCTCAGATTCTACAATGATCTTTCCATTATGAAGTTCTACTATTTCTTTAGAAATATATAACCCAAGACCAGAACCTTCATTATCCAAATCCGAATCGCCTTTATCACGATCGATTCTCCCGAATTTTATAAATAGCCTATCTTTTTCTTCTTTAGTAAACCCTATACCAGTATCTTTAATTATAATGTCCACAAATTCGTTATTATGTTCCAATTTTAAGTAAATAATACCCTTGGAGGGAGTATTTTTTATTGCATTTGAAAGTAAATTTAATATTACTTGCTCAATTCTTGTTTTATCTACTGCAACCATTAAAGATTCATTAAGGTCTTCCTTTAGATAAAGATCTCTTTCTTCCAATGAGAATATTAGATCCTTGGCACAATTCTTAACGGAACGGGCAAGATCTATTTTCTCTTTCGTGAGGATTATATCATTAGATTCGAGTTTATATACATTCAAGAAATTATCTGTCAAGTTTTTTAATCGTTTTCCACCTCGATTAATGATTTTGATAAATTTCAAGACCTCATCACTCATTTCATCCTTATAGGTGTCTAATAGGTATTGAGTCGAACTAAATAATGATATTAAAGGTGTTTTTAATTCGTGGGATGTCCTACGCACCAAATAAGAACGTAACTCCTCAATTTCTTTTAATTTCTCGTATCGTTCTTTTAATACTTCTTGATACTTTTCCTCGGATTTCTGTGCTTCCTTTGTACTTTCCTCAACTCGTTTCTCTAATTTGATATTTAAAATTATTAGTGAGAAAATGAATAGGAATATTCCTAATGATCCAAAGAGAGGGATGACACGCCATATTTCTGTAAAAAATACAACATAACCACC
Source organism: Promethearchaeota archaeon (assembly GCA_016839905.1). The sequence continues at coordinate 1,394 of JAEOTJ010000091.1, forward strand.
TAAGGCAACCAAGCATCCTAATATCATTAGGAATACTAGCATTAGGCGATTTGTTGTTTTTTTTGTTTTATAACGTTTAATTGAAAGGATAAGACCAACAAGGAATAAAAGACTAATTATGAAGAGTATTAAAAAAAATTGTGGATCTGAAACATTATTCATAGGAAATTGATGGGGGAAATCTTGTTGGAACATTTTTAGTATCAATCCTTTCTTTTTTATAATTGATTCAATAAAGTGTTAAATTCTGACATGTTAAATGGTTTTAAAAAATACCCCTCAGCCCTAGTCTCTTTGATTTTTTCATAAACTTCATTTTCAGGAACAGCTGTTATAAAATACACGGGAACTTTTTTGAGTTTATTATCTGATTTAATTTTTTTGCATATTTCATAACCATTTTCACCAGGTAATATAATGTCAAGCAATATTAATTTGGGAACGCCATAATTTAATATATCAAATGTTTCACTAGCAGATGATGAATTTCTAGTTGTAACACCCCTTTTTTTAAAGTATTCTGTTAATAAATGAATTGTTGAATTATCATCATCTATAATAAGAACATCATAATCATCCTTCTCTACACGCTCTTTAAATAGGATTTTTTTTATGATTTTTTCAATATTGATGCTTTTATCATAAATTTCTTTAATTTTTAGTAGAACATCCCAACTTAATTCATTTTTATATTCTTCAATTAAAATCTGTGAAAATCCTTTTATTGAGTTTAGTTCTTCCTTTAATTCATGAGAATAATTAGCATAACCTTCCATATCCTTATGTAATTCACTTGATCTAATGTAATTTTCAACACCATTTCTAATAAGTTTAGAAATCGTGCGGATCTCGTTTTTTTCTATGAATTTGTCCCATTTTTCCTTGATTTCTGGTGAAACAACCATATTTATCCTTTTATACTTTTCATCAGGCATTCTATGATCATCAAAAATTTTAAAGAATTACACAAATATCATCAAAATTTCTTTCTATATAAATAATAATATAATTGGTTTATAAAAATATTGTTAATGTTACATAAATAATTATTTGATTTACATAATATTTAAATATCCAATTAATTTTTATGTAACTATATACATAAAAAAAAATAATTCTACAATTAAAAAAAAAAATTATGTATTAAATAAATACGGTGAATAAATAATGAAAAGTCAAATACACCCTGGAACGAGGATTGCTGCATTAAATCCATTAGCACTTATTTTTGGTTTAATTATTATCCTATCATTCTTAGTACTATATATATATATCACTCAGTTTATTTATAAAGACGCAGTGAAGAGAAATTTAAACGCGGAATTGTGGATACTTATAGTTTTTCTTGTTCCTATTATCTCTTGGATTGTTTATTTTTTAGTGAGAAATGTAAAACCTACGAGGCCCAATCCGACCTTAAAGGATTCCAAAAAATAAGTTTTTTTAAACCTTTTTTTTTTTAAGTTTTTAAAATTGAGGTTGAAATTATGTCAATGTTTGAAAAAAGAATAATAAATGAAAAAGGGGACATTCCCGAGGTTCAAGGGAAAGTCGTGTTAAAATTAGAAAATTTAACAAAAAAATAAGGAAAATTCACGGCAGTAAATAATCTTAACTTAGAAGTTTCAGAAGGAGAGACCATTGGATTAGTTGGACCAAATGGTGCAGGGAAAACAACAACTATTAAATTGATTGCAAAGTTATTAAAACCAACTTCAGGAAACATATTACTACTCAATTATGACGGGAACCTTCAGAAGCTTCATACGGAAGGAAATAATATAATTCGAAGGGGATTTCTAATCGATGTTCCATTCTTTTATAAAGATATGACGGCATATCAGCATCTAAGGTATTTTGGTCGATCACAACATTATCCAAAAGGTAAACTTGATGAACGTATTGATACCCTTCTCAAGTTATTCAAGTTAAATGAATGGAAATATGAAAAAGTGAAGACTTTTTCAAAAGGAATGAGACAAAAATTAGGTATTATACAATCTTTACTTGTAGATCCAAAAATAATTTTCTTAGATGAACCCCAAACTGGCTTGGATCCTAAAGCAAGAGTTGAAATTCGTAAAGTAATTCGGAATCTCCAGTCGATGGGTAAAACTATATTCGTTGCATCCCATATGCTTCATGAAATCTCAGAAGTCTGCGATAAAATTGCTTTATTAAACCATGGAAATATTGTGGATTATGGAACATTAGGAGACTTAGAGAAAAAGTTGAAACAGAAACAAATTAGGGTAAAAACCTTGGAACCAATTGAAGAACAGAAAATTGAAACAATAACTAACAAATTGATTACCACACTATCTCAATACTTGGATAAGAATACTAGTGACAAAAAAGGTCTTATTCATTATAGCCCATATAAGCATTTATTTAAAATAAACTATGACGGGAAGAGTGAGTCTCGGGCGATTATCCTTGAGATTTTAGTAACACAGTTCAAAAGTTCCTTTCAAATAGTATCATTTACTGAACCTGAAACAACTCAACTCGAGAGAATTTATGAGGAAATGATAATTGATGATGCACCAATAAAAGAAGGGAGGATTAATAAATAATGCAATCATTAAATGAGATTTATATAGCAATAGAACCAGTAGGGACAACTTTTATATTTGAGCTGAAGAAACAATGGAAAAAACTGATAGCTTTTATGACAATTGCTGTAGGCTTCGCATTTTTAGGAAGTTTTCTTCCTTATCTATTAGCGCCTGATAATCCTTTGCCTGCAACACTCGCAGAATTTATAAAAGACAGTTTAAGTTTCATAACCATGATCATAATCTTTTCTACTTGTTTTTTCTTTGGTGGAATAATTGTCTCAGAATTCAGTGATAAGACAGGGCATATCGTATTTCCGATTATTAATCGATATAAAGTCATATTAGGAAAATATCTCGGAGCATTCTTTATGGAATTCATAGTATTGGCGACCTATTATATCACTCTAATATTTATGGGGCTGTATTACTATGGTGGACCAGTTCCCGCCCGAATAATTAATAGCTTCTTAACAGCAATCTTGTATATGTTAGCTGTAAGTGCATTTGTCGCAATGTTCAGTTCATTTATGAAAAGTGTTAATATGACTATCGTGGCTACAATAATGATATTGCTAATCGTAAATATGATGGTGGATGCATTAATTAGTTTATCAATCCCTGAATTTGAACCTGTGTATTCATTGAATTATATGTCAAATTTAATTGAATATACTTTAGAGGCAGAGTTTCCTAAAGAAAGATTTGTAGAGTTTACAGGTTTTAGTCCTGGACCACAAGTACCAGGAGGCGGGAGCCGTTCTACTTGGATAACCCCTTCAGCCATAGGAGGAATAACCATCGCTTTAGCGTACTTTATAACGTGTATGTCTATTGCGTTAATAAAATTTAGTCGTAAGCAGTTTTAAATTAGGAGGTGTTAAAAAAATGAGTAAAAATCAATGGAAAGAGAAAGGAATAATGACTTTATTGAGTTTAATGATATTTTCTTTATTCTTTGCGGGAATAATAACTTCCGCACTCGCAGGAAGTCCTAACTATACCCTAGATTTAGCACGTGGAACAACGATGTTTGAGGTAAACGAGTATGATGAAGATGCCTGGAATGATTCTGTGGGCGATAATGTTGATCCTGATGACTGGTTTAAAGGAGATGGTGAAGAAGTTTCTGCACGAAGCAAAGTAACCGTGAGAAGTGTTAGCAAATCAGACTGGGATATGTATGACATACTAACAGAATTATTCGACGTGCTCGATGAATTTTCAGATGAAGAAGTAAAAGTTTTTATGGGAATTACAAACTTCACGGAGGAAAATATAACTGGCGAGTATTCAAATGAATTTACGATTTGGATGGTTATAATGGCTAAATGGGAATTTACTAAAGAGGATTTTGAAGAAGAACCCGATAAAGAATATCTCTATAATCCTGTACTCGTTGATCCCGAAGACTTAATATACATTCTAGATGATTACAATGATTGGGCTGCTAAAGTAAATCCAGTAGTGATGATGATGGGATTGGATCCATTTCCAATTATAAGTGGTGATGATTTCTTATGGTATTTATTAATGAGAGGCTACCCCGTACCAAATCCTATTGAAAATTATTTAGAGAAAGTAATAGATACTTTAGAAGTTAATGACACAACGGTAAAGAGTGATACGATTATTATGGAAAAAGTTGGTGAAGATGACTATACTATTGAGATTAAGTATGGTTCCAATGGAATGCAGTCAATCATCGAAATAAAGGATAGTGAAGGAGAAATCATATATCAAATAACCAGTATTAATGCAGCAATCGATCCAGTACTAATACTATTAATTATTTTAGTAAGCCTTAGTGCTGTAATATTTGGAATCGCCATTTGGAAAAGAAAGTCAAAACCCCGGGTAATATCATAAACCCTAACAAGAAAAAGAATGAATAAATACCCTTTTTTTTTAAATTTTTTAATTAATTTAGAACAAAAATAAATGGAATATTATATATTATATAAGTAATAACAAGGTGAATAATATTGATAAATGAAACACGTTTTGGGAGTAGATTAGCAGCGATAGATCCAATAATACTTATCATTGGTACAATTATTATGGTAGCAGCTTTAATTCTTTATATATATATGTCCCAGTATATCTATAAAGACGCTGTTAAAAGAGATTTAAATGCTGAATTATGGTTGCTCATAGCCTTTTTCTTTCCAATAGTTTCTTGGATTGTCTATTTTATAGTCAGAGATGTGAAACCTGATAAACCTATAAAGAAACCTAAAGAATAGTTTTCTTTTTTTTTTATTAATCAGTACTTGACTAAATAATAATACACCCCTTTCCTATTAATTCTTTTGTTCGACAAAATTTTGAGATGGGCGGGTCAAGATTCACGAAATATTCAAATGCACTCAACA
>JAEOTJ010000410.1 GCA_016839905.1 Promethearchaeota archaeon
CTCTTATTAGATCTTTCCTTAATCTTGAATTTAAAGATTCCCATAAAAGACAATACTAATTGGATTTTAAAATTGTTAATTTCTATCAAGGGTAATAAAGATGGACTCATTTCTCTATCAAAAATTTGGAAGGATTTTGAAGCCTATAAGAAAAAATATCCTGAGCTATTCAAAAATAACACATCATTTAAATTAGAAATAGAAAAAAGGATTAGAAAACTAATAATCCAATTCCCTGTCTTCAAATCCGTTCTAAATTCATTGAAGCCCAAAGAAATTTTGTTAAATCAATCTGAAATCATAAATTTTATTTCCAAATTTAAAGAGTCCGAATATGACAATCTAATAAAATTTTCCCTACCTGACATATTTAATATTAACGGATCTCATAGACTAACCCTCCAATTACATCTTTTTTCAAATATTAAAGATATTGCATTAAATCCTCCAAAAGATATTAATTTTGAATGGTATTCTGTTTTAGGCGATAAAATAATTAATAAAAAAGATTTAAAATTAATTCTTAAAGAAAAGGAACCACTAATTTTTTTTGATAAACAATGGATTTATAAAAGTATGCAAGATCATGAATATTTAGAAGCCATATTATTTGAAAGAAATAATACAGGTTCAAGGTCATATTTAGAGGCCTTACAACTAGGACTTGCCGGACATCATCAATTAGAGGAAAGCGGCAATTTCTACAAGGTTATACCAAAAGACACTTTTGGAGATCTTATTAAAAGAATAAAAAACGAAGAATATTACTTAAAAGCCCCAATTCCTTATGTTCTTAGGGATTCTTTAGATCAATTTCACGAAAAAATAATTACTTGGATGTCGAATTTGATTGCTTTAAATTTCAATATATGTTTATCCATTAAATCAAATAATAATTTTCAGCTTATAATCATATCATATTTATTACACAGAAAGTCTTATCGTCTTGACGAAAGGCGCCATACATTGATTATTTGTCCGGAAAAAATGATTATTAAATGGAAAGAAAACATTAAGAAATACATTCCCGATTTCAATATTCATATTCTTAATGGTCAAATGATTCAAGAAGCCCAAATTAAGGCTAATGAGATTTTTTTAACCAATTATCAGAACATCAAGATGTTTTCAAATTTAAACAAGGTCAATTTCAACGGCATTATTGTTGACCAAATACAGAATTTAAGTAATATGGAAGCCTCATTTATCGGAGGACTCAATAAATTAAATGCCCAATTTAAAATCGGAATGAGTAATATCTCAATTAAGGACAATCCTAAATATTTATGGAATACATTTCAATTTCTAAACCCTTCTTATTTAAAGACTTATAAAGAATTCAAATCTCAATATATTGATAAAAAAGAGAACAGAGACCTCCTAAATACAATCATCGATCCCTTCATAAAAGAATTTTAGACCTTAATATCAAAACTCTTTCTTTCAAGAGCCCTAATTGAGTAATTTTATTCCAGATTTTTTTATAAAATAAAGCAAAATTATTATAGACTAAGATTTTTTCTGTACTTATTGTTTTATTACCTTTTTTTGCCAATATTCCATAATTTCTAATAAATTTATCTTCAATCAAATCCGGAAATTCTTCAGTCAGTTTATTCAACCTTCTAGAGATAAAGGTTAATTTTTCAATCACTTTTTCAGCACTTTGATTTAAATTATCATAAAACTGATTTTCATTAATATTTTTTAATACTTCTTCAATAAACTCAATATTAAGCAACACATCATTTAATTGACTTTCAATCATTCCGTTAAAATTAACAATTTCAGAAATTATTATCACCAATCATAATATTTTTTCTCAAATATTAGAAAACAATTTCCAAATTTAAATTTTTAACAAAAAAAAACTCTAGACAAATTTCTCTTTTTTTAATAATGAAATTTATAAAACCTATTTTGTTATCATCTTTTGATTGCATACACATATAGATATCAAATCATTTTACTTATGTTAGATCAATGCCCAAATTGTCTCAGTAAAATAAATTCAAACTCAGATTCTTGTTTTAATTGTAAATGGAAAATATTTTACATTCCAAAAATAGAATTAAAAGATATAATGCAGCTAAAACACTTTTTCACAGACTTCCCCAAGCGTCCAATATTCTGGAAAGCTAATCCCATAAATGAGCATATTGTTGTGTATTTCCCTCCAATATATACTAAAGAATTAGATTTTCTTGAAGAGAAAAAGAAAAATATCATTTTAAAATTTCTTAAATCCCCTGAACTAATTATCAAAAATGAATATCAAATGCTATACAGGAATTTTTATAATAAAGATTTGGCTACATTAAAAAATAAATCAAATGAAACAGAAGAACATTTTAAAACAAGAAAGAAAATAATCCAATTTTTTAAAGATACAAATTTCATAAAAAAAATTAATAAATAAAAAGAAAATGAAATCCTGTTTAAATTGTGGCAAAGAATTAGAATCATTTAACACATTATGTAAGGATCCAAATTGCTATTGGATAACTAGAATTTTTACAAAAAAAGACTTCACCCAAAAAGAATCAGGAACCATTCAATTTATTACCAAACAAAAAAAGATTTTAACTTTAATAACTTGGAAAATGGAATCTCAAGGTGAAAAAACCATCATTTCATTTCCTCCCATATTTTTTGAAGATTTAAAGGATATTTTTAAGCCAAAGTTAAAAGAGGCCATCATTTTATATTTCAAAAATCCAAAAAAAAGAACAGTTCAACAAAAAAAGAACATGTTTTCAAACATTAAAAATATCAATATGAGAAGCCTACTTAAAAAATATAGAGACTTAGAGACAAGAATCATCGCCACCGGATATATAAAGTTCATAGACCAAGAGGGCGGGCTTGAATTATTACCCGAATCGATTCTTGATCTGATGAAAAAGAAACTTTCATTTTTATATGATGGTACGTGATTGCATAGAAATATTTAAATATCATTATTCTCATTTTAATAATAAATACATTTAAATGCAAAAAATTAGCTTTAATTTTTTGTTGAAAGGAATTAAATAATGACATCCATAATTCATAAAAAAAACGATATAGATTTTTATAGCCAGCATGATTCATGTAATGAATGTGGAGGACAACTTTTATATAATACGGAAAGAGGAGAAAAGACATGTTCTCAATGCGGTCTCATTTTTCAAGAAAATATGATTGATAATTCCCATTTTGGGCGCAGAGCCATTACCTCAATTGAGGAAAAAACAAGAATACATATAGGTCCCTCAACAGATCCTCTTTTTTCATCAAAAATATTCCTCAATACATATATGTTCAAAGAAGAGATTGTCAACCCTGATCTGAAAAGAGCATCTAAATGGAATTCTCGAATCTCTTGGTCTTCACGCGGTCTTTTATCAGCCTATAAGGAATTAAAAAGAATTTGTTTCAATTTAGGTTTATCAGACAACATCAAAAAGAGAGCAATGTTATTATATCTTAAGTTTTGTAATTTTTAATTATCGATAATTTTAATAATTTTGGTTAAAGAAGTATCTTTTAACTTTTAATTGAAATTTCTAAGCTTAACATCAAATTTTATCCAATTTTTCTTAATCGTTGAAG
>JAEOTJ010000411.1 GCA_016839905.1 Promethearchaeota archaeon
GTCTCCCAAATAAATCAGGATGCCCTCTTAGATCTTCAACGGGCTCAAAACCTGCTGTAGCAACGGCGATACCTATTGTTCCTTTTCTTAGGGGTTGTACTCGAGAATCTGCTATAATTACTCCAAGTTTATCGATATTAAATACATCCCGCAATCTCTCCCTATACATCCACACATCTTTCTCTACGTTTATAGGTAAAAGTACAACATTATTGGGTCCAGCATTAGATTGATCAATTCCGGCATTAGCTATTAGAAAATCATTAACTTTCGCTAAAATTACATGGTGCATGCCTCCTAATATTTGTGTGGCTTCTCTCAAGATTAACTCTACATATCGCTCGTCCATATCATATTTCTTAGCGAGTTTTTTCGCCTTATCTGAAATATCTTTAACTTCTGATAAGGTTATAATCCTTCCTTGAGAAGTAGCAATCACTTTTTCAGAGATAACAACAATATCACCATCTTTTAAGGATTTCTCATCTTTTTTGAGAAAATCAACCAATATCTCTAAAAAAGGGGCATTCTTTTGAATTAATGGTAATTTTATCGAAAATAGTTCCATTTCATCTTAAAAGAATTAAGAATTAAACTTATAATTTCCTATTATTGATATGGATAAAATTTATTCAAAGTTGTTTAATTCTCTTGAAATTGGAGATGACTTTCCAATTATTATAATGGGTGTAATAAATTTAAGTCCAGAGTCTTTTTATAAAGGATCCATTTATGATGAGTTAGAAACTCTAAAGAAAGCCGTACTTGAGATGATAAATAAGGGTGCGAATTTACTTGATGTTGGGGCGCGATCTACGGCACCGTGGTCAAAAAAGATTACTATCGAGGAAGAAATAAATCGTATGATTCCTCCAATGGAATTAATTTGTAAAATAATTCCAAAAAATGTTATAATATCCGTTGATACTCAATATAAAGAAGTAGCTCAACGAACATTTGATATTGCTTTAAAAATGAAAAAAAATATGATTATAAATGATGTGAGCGGTTTAAAAACTGATCCTTCCTTAGTAGATTTTATAATTGAGAAAAAAATACCAATTATTTTAATGGCATCTAAAAAAATTCCTGGAGATTTATGTAATATGGATGAAATTATTAATGAATTCGAGAAGACTATTGAATTATTAAAAAGTAATGGCTATAAAGAAGAAAATATAATCTTAGATCCTGGAATAGGACGCTGGATTGAAGAAAAAGAACCTATTTATGACTTGAGAATAATAAATGAATTGGAAAAACTGAGAATTCTTCAAAAACCTATATTAGTCGCAATTTCTCGTAAATCATTCATTGGTGCCACCTTAAATATCCCTGAACCTGAAAAAAGATTGAATGGAACCCTTTCTGCTACGGCGATAGCAGTTTATAATGGAGCTCATATTATTCGGACTCACGATGTTAATCGCCAGCTAATAGAAATGGTACAAATTGGTAGGGCCATTAGGAGAACAAAATAAAAATTCTTAAGAACTATCAAAAGGGGAGCTTAAAGATTCTTTAAATGTTTTGATGATATATTAGATAATTGGTATTCTGATATTACTATATTTTCAGAATTTGGAAAAATATCGAAGATACCTTACAAAACCCAATGGAAAAACTCTGGAAAGGATTTTTAATAAAAATTAAAGAGTTTTTTAATATTATACGCAAAAAATAGAGATATAAATTCTCTTATCTTAATTGAATTCTCATATATTTAATCGTTTAAAATCTCGACTTAAATTAGATCCACATTGAAATTAAAAATGCTTAAATAAAGAACTTCCTTTTTTATGTTTTTATAATATTTTTTAGTTAAATATTTAAATCAATTGATGTTTTCCACTTCTTTAAAAATAGAAAAAGAATTAAATATTATTATATCCTATAATATATTGTAAATCGTTAAAATTTCATAAAAATTCAATTAATAAATGAACATTTTTACTTTTACATTATAGATAAGAATTGATTTCTTATGTCCGAAAATAATAATTATGATGCTGATGATATACAAGTTTTAAAAGGATTAGAGGGTGTAAGAAAACGACCAGCAATGTACATAGGAGATCAAGGAAAAAAGGGTCTCCATCACCTAATTTTTGAAGTATTAGATAATTCTGTGGATGAGGCATTAGCAGGGCATGCCGATAAAATAAAGATCGTTTTTAATAAGGATAATTCTGTTCAAATTTCTGATAATGGGAGGGGCATTCCAATTGATACTCATCCAGAGTTTAAAAAACCCGCTGTAGAAGTAATTATGGAGCAATTACATTCAGGCGGAAAATTTGATAGTAAGAGTTATAAGATTTCAGGAGGATTACACGGAGTAGGGCTCTCTGTTGTAAATGCGCTAACGGAATGGATGGATGTCGAGATCCATAGAGACGGACTATATTATAAACAGAGCTTTTCAAGGGGAGTAAAAGCAAGTGAGCCTGAATCCTCTGAAACGGGTAAAGAAGAGACAGGTACAAAGATTAGTTTTTATCCTGATGATGAGATATTTCCTTTTGATAAAAAAGAACGAATTTTTAACTATTCTACTATTGCTAATCGTGTTCGAGAACTTGCATTTCTAACTCCTCAAGCAAAGTTTGAAATTAATGATAAAATAACGGAAGAAAGAGAGGATTTTTATTATGAGGGTGGAATTAATGAATTTGTATCATATTTGAATAAAGACAAGCAACCGCTTCACGAAAAAATAATTTCATTTAACGGAACTTATGATAATAATGATGATCCAGTAGTTTTAGTTGAAATTGCAATGCAATATAATCAAGGATATCAAACAAATATCCTATCCTATGCAAATACCATAAATACAATTGAAGGTGGAACTCATCTAACTGGTTTTAAGTCTGCACTAACAAGAACCTTGAATGCGTATATTGAAAAAAACATGCAAAAAAAATATAAGGACTTTCTATTAAGCGGTAGCGATACGAGAGAGGGATTATCTGCAATAATTTCTGTAAAAATCCCAGATCCACAATTTGAGAGCCAAACCAAAATTAAACTCGGAAATTCAGAAGTACGACAAGCTGTAAGTCAAATTGTTTCTGATAAATTAATAACTTTTCTTGAAGAAAACCCTGCCGAAGCTCAAAAGATAATTTTAAAATCTGTAAATGCCCAAAAAGCACGAGAGGCTGCGCAAAACGCAAGAAATGTGGCACGAAGAAAGTCTGCCTTAGACAGTGCTAGAATGCCTGGAAAATTGGCGGACTGTTCTTCAAATGATCCTAAGGAATGTGAGTTATTTATTGTAGAAGGAGATTCTGCGGGAGGTTCGGCAAAACAAGGAAGAGATCGAAATTATCAAGCGATATTACCCCTGAGGGGTAAAATCTTAAATGTAGAGAAAGCTCGAATGGATAAAATTCTACAGAATAAGGAAATCCAAGCAATGATAAAGGCTATTGGAGTAGGAATTCAAGGAATTGGAGATGACGAATTTAATTTAGATAAATTGAGATATCATTATGTTATCTTGATGTCTGATGCTGATGTTGATGGATTCCATATTAACACCTTACTTTTAACGTTTTTCTTTAGATACATGCGTCCCTTAATCGATAAAGGTCATTTATATATGGCAGTACCTCCATTATATAAGATAAAATATCGCAAGACGGCTGTTTATGTTTATTCCGACAGTGAGAAAGAAGAAAAGATTAAGGAATTTATAGAAAAATATAAATTAAAAAGCTCGGATCAAATTAAGATTCAAAGGTATAAAGGTCTTGGCGAAATGAATCCGGATGAGTTATATGAAACAACAATGGGTCGAGAATCAAGATTCTTAAAAAAAATAACTTATGAAGATTATTTAGAGATAGACCAAATTTTTACAAAATTAATGGGTAAAGAAGTAATGGCCCGTAAAAAGTTTATTATTGAAAGTTATGATGAAGTTAAACTTTTAGATATCTAAAATTCTATTATTTAGAATAAAAAATTTAAAAAGGTGTTTTTATCTTTGACAACTGAGAATATTATAGATGTTTCCTTAATCAAGGAAATGAAGAGTAGCTATATTGACTACGCCATGTCAGTAGTCGTTGGTAGAGCCATTCCAGATGTTCGAGACGGTCTAAAACCAGTCCATCGTCGAATAATTTACGCAATGGCTAATAATAATTGGTACTATAACAATCCCCATGTGAAGTGTGCTAAGATTGTAGGGGTAACACTGGGAAACTATCACCCTCATGGTGATTCTTCAGTATACAACGCTCTCGTAAGAATGGGACAAGATTTTTCATTACGATATACATTAATTGATCCACAAGGGAATTTTGGCTCTATCGATGGAGATCCTCCTGCAGCTTATCGATATACTGAGGCTCGGCTTGCTCAAATCTCAAACGAATTAATTGAAGATATTGAAAAACAGACTGTGGATTTTAAACCCACTTTTGATGGTACAACTACCGAACCGGCATATCTACCCGCAAAATTACCAAACATGCTCCTTAATGGAACAAAAGGAATTGCTGTCGGGATGGCTACTTCAATGCCCCCACATAATCTTATTGAAGTTTGCCAAGGGATCATTTCTACAATAGAAAATCCAGATATATCTATTGAAGAATTAATCGATATAATTAAGGGACCAGACTTTCCTACAGGTGGGATTATTACAAATACTACAGGAATATATAACGCTTATGCTACGGGTCAAGGTAATATTACAATTAAAGGAAAAATTGAAGAAGAAACTAAGGATAAAAAAAGAAAATTGATCATAACCGAAATTCCTTATCTTCTAAATAAGACAAGACTGATTGAATCCATAGCTAAGTTAATTAGAGATGGTGTATTAAAAGATGTTCGAGATTTAAAGGATGAATCTGACAGGAAGGGAATGCGGATTGTCTTAGAATTAAAAAAAGGTAGTCAAACTGCCTTGATCAAAAATGTTTTATTTAAACATACGAAGCTCCTTACAACATTTTATATTGCAAATCTAGTTTTAATTAATAATGGTAAGCAACCTAAAATATTAAATCTAAAAGAACTCATTCAAGAATATATCACTCATAGGCTAGATATAATTGTTAAGCGCACAGAATTTAGTCGAAAGAAAGCTCAAAATAGACTTCATAAAGTCCAAGGGCTCCTTATCGCCCTAAATGATATCGATAACGTTGTAATGATAATAAAAAAATCAAAGGATATTAAAGACGCCCGTGATAAGTTAAAAAAAAACTATAAATTAAGCGATATCCAAGTTAAATCAATTCTTGAAATGCCTCTCTCCCGTTTAACAAGTTTAGAAACTCAGAAATTACATGATGAAGAAAAAGCATTAAACGATCAAATCACAGAATACAATAAAATCTTGGATAAAAAAGAAATTAGATTAAATATTATAAAAGAAGAACTTAACGAATTAAGTAAAAAGTATGGAGATCAAAGAAAAACTCAAATTATTGAAGAAATTGGAGTTCAAAACATTGAAAAAAAAGATCTTATTAAAAGAGAACCAACCTTTGTTGTTTTAACGAAAAATCATTACATAAAAAGAATGTCTTTACAACAATATAAGTCTCAGAGAAGAGGGGGCAAGGGAAAAAAAGGAATGACTATAGGAGAAGAGGATTTTATTGTTGATTTGTTTGTATGTTCAAC
>JAEOTJ010000092.1 GCA_016839905.1 Promethearchaeota archaeon
GTAATTATTCAGAAGTTATAGGAGGGGTAGACCTTAATGATGATGGATATGGAGATGTTTCATATCCTATTTTAGGGGGAGCAAGCTCCGAAGACTTCAAGCCCATTTGGGATGATGGACATAACGGAACAAAAATTCACATAGATGAATCGGGAACTAATGGTAGAACTTGGAGTTGGATGGCTGAAAGAAGTTGGTGTTCGGGGTCGGGAATATTAGGAGATCCTTATCTTCTTAATGAGCTGACCATCGATGCTGGGAACGATGGCTCTTCAATCTTGATTGAAAATTCAAATGCCTATTTTATAATTTCTAATTGCATTTTATCCAGTTCAGGAGGGAATAATGATGATGCGGGATTAAAATTAAATAACACGCAAAATGGTGTTCTAGATAATAATAATTGCAGTTTTAATAATGGCAATGGTATCCTCATTATAGATTCTTTAGATAATAATATAACAATGTGTGGAAATTATAATAATAGTCTTAATGGGATCTGGATATTTAACGGTAGCGATATTAGCATTAATCAAATTAATACATTTAATAATACTCTTGATGGGGTAAAAGTCGAGAATTCCATTCAAGTTAATATACAATTCAGCAATTTTACAAGGAATGAAAATGGAATTCAATTAATAAATAGTAATTTTACAACAATTGAAAGTAATGATCAATATAAATTCAATAATGAAAATGGAATCCTTATTTCTGGCTCATATAATAATAGCATCAAGGAGGGAAATTACTATAATAATTCTCTAAATGGAATCCGAATTTATAGTTGTTTTAACATTAATATTGACCAAATTAATGTTTATAATAATTCTGCAGATGGGATTCAAATAAAGAATTCATATCAAATCACGATAGTGGCGATTAATTTTAGTGAAAATGTTAATTGAATTCATTTTATTAACAGCAATTTTAGCACTCTTGAAGATTCTAATCTCAAATCAAATAAGGAATATGGAATTTTACTTGAAGAGGCCAACAATATCACTATATTTTCCTTAACTATTAATTCTAACAATAAAGGACTTTATCTGAACAATAGTTTTGATCTAAACATTACTGAAAATGAAATTCGTTTAAACACTCTTGAAGGAATGATTCTCCAAAATATAAACAACAGTTTCATCATTTCTAATAATATATCTTCTAACCTTGGCACGGGCTTAATGTTAGATTCGTCTAATGATAATACGATTAATTTAAATAATTTCACGTACAATGCTGAAGGAATTTTAATGAGAAATTGTTTAAATAATTTCTTTATAACAAATATTATTAGAAATAATTTTGGAGATGGAATAAAAATTGAAAAGTGTAAAATTATCCCCATTCAAGATTGGACAATCTCGAATAATGAGGGCTACGGAATAATATTAGAATCTTCCAATGATACATCCGTTCAATCAAGCAATCTTAACAACAATCTTAGGGGAATACTTTTAAATAACAGTAAGAATATCACCATTTCCTCCATTTCCGCTTGCTTGAGTTCAGAAGTGGGAATTTTATTGATAAATAGTTATAATAATTCCTTAAAGGATTGCAACTTCACGAATAATGGTGGAATAGGGATTGTACTTGAGTTTAGCAATAATAACACAATTTCCTTGGTAAATATCAGTAACAATCAAGACGGAATTCTCTTAAATAATAGCAATGAGAATCGAATTCTTAGCGATATTATTAACACTAATATCAATTATGGAATTTATTTATCAAGTAGTAATAATAATACAATATCAAATTTTAATATGGCTGATAATGGAGCTTCAGGATTATTGATTCAATCAAGTGATAATAACACGATTCGTCTTATGAACATTAGCAGCAATTCATTAGGGATTTTCTTGAATGAGAGCAATAATAACGATATTTTAAACACGACAACAAATTTTAACACCGAGTCGGGAATTGTCTTATTAAATAGTGATTTTAATTTAATTAAATATTGCGATTTGTTAAACAATACCGAATACGGATTAATGCTTGAAACAAGTATGAATAATATGATAATGAGTAACATTTCAATGAATGGCTTGACGGGCATCTTCTTGAATGATAGCATTAATAATGATGTCTTTAATAGCACGGTCTGCTATAATGTCTTGAACGGTATTCATCTAGAAAATAGTCATCTAAATAGGATTTTAAAAATCAATCTCTCAAATAATATAGACAATGGCATTCTTTTAGAGTTAAGCAATAATAATTCAATGATATCAAGCACAATTAATAATAATAAAAGAGGGATTTTTTTGAATAATAGCAATTATAGCAACTTTACTGATCTCACAGTAAATTATAACACGATATCCGGTATTCATTTAATAAATAGTCATAATAATACAATTTTAAATAATACTAATACAATTTCCGATAATGGACAATATGGAATTTGCTTTTACCAGAGCCATTATAATAATATTATTGGAAATGTCATAAGTAACAGCCCTTATGGGATTTATTTATATCAATCCAATAATAATGATGTAATTGGGAATTTTCTAGCAGGTAATGATAAGGGTATTGAAGAGGTTGGTTGCACGGAGAATTACATTATAAACAATCAAGATGATAGCATTTCCGATGACGATGATGGTGATGATAATGGGAGCGACACCCCAAATGGAATTGATATAATATTAATTCTAATAATTGGCGTAATTATTGGATCTGTTGCGATAGCCTCAATCATTGTATTTTCCAAAAGAAAGGAGAAACCTGAAACAGATATTGAACAAATTTTAACAAAAAGCAAATTTCCAAAGAAAACGATGCAATCCTCAAAAATAATTGGTGGAAAAAACGAAAGACTTAATGAGGCTATCATAAAAATTAATCAATTTAACGAAGAAGGTTTAAAAGCTTATAATCAAGCTAATTATGAAAAAGCAATGATCTTCTGGGGCAAATCTATAAATGAATTACAAAATATGATGGGAGAAGCAAGAAGACTAGGACGCGAAGATTATGTACAACATTATGAAAAACAAATAGAAGATTTAAATGGACAAATAAATGAGGCATTTGAAAAAGATAAAAATCAAAAAGCAACATATTTCAAGGATGTTTCAAACATTAGATTCATTGTTGCGGTTCATATTGATATGGGGACCACAATTGCCAAAATTGAGCTTACTAAAGAAGAACTTGATAAAGACTTATTCGGGGGATTTCTTAGTGCAATCTCTAGTTTTAAATCAGAAATGGCTCGAAAAATACCAATGATTTCTAAAAGAGAAGAAGATCAATATAAACCAACTCATGAAATGCTTTCACAAGGATTCAATATTGCATTGTATGATGGAGAATTCATTAGACTGGCATTTGTTACGGATACTAGACTAAATACTTTATCACATAAAAAGAACATAAATGCCTTATTTAATTATGAAACCAAGAATCAACAAGAATTAAAATATTTTAAAGGTGCATTGGATCCATTTAAAGATTTTGAAAACTTTATGGCAAAAGAATTGGACCTAGAAATCAATAATCTCAGCGTCATCAACTTGGCAAATGTGAACAAATCACAATTCTCAGAAAGGGCAAAACAAATATTTAGAGAATTATATGAAAATGAACAAAAATTTTATCCTTTCAGCATCCCAAAGTTAATGATTAATAAAATTGGGGGGCTTAACGAGACGGAAGCAGCATACTTTACATATATGGCGTTTAAAGGAGGATTTTTCTTTCCAATATATGATGAAAATCTTCTCATAGAAGGCACTGAAGAGATAAAAAAAGGCATAGTAAACAATGAAGAAACTATTAGAAAACTAGAATATTATTTAGTTCAATTAAATGATTTTGTTCAACAAAATAATAACGCTCTCAATGCTGGACAGCTCACTCAAGATCAATACATTAATAATAAAAATAATCTATCAAAAGAAATTAATAAAGTAAAAAGACAAATTGAAAAATTAAGGGCGTTTTTAGGTTTATAAAATTAACAATTAACTAAAAATTAGAAATCTTTATAATTATCCTGACGAAAAACGTGATTATCCCACTTATAATCTTATAATTATTTTTAATTTTAATTAAAAAAAGAATTTTAAAAATACATTCAATTAAAAGAATAATCTTTTTTTTTAAATTTATAACTTAGATACTTTGATAAATATTTATAAATTCCAAAAAATAATTTAATAATAATATTTTAAATAAAATTTGGAATTTAATTAAATTCTATTAAATTCATTTTGCATTAATATTTAAAAAGGATTAACAAATCTAATGAGTTAAAATTATGAATAATGAAGAAGAGATTTATAGATATAGACCAAGTGAAAAATTATTAAAAGCTAAAAAGTCCATTAAAAAATCCAAAAATATACTATATTTATTTGTTTTACTAGGACTTGGTTTAATAATAATTCCGTTATTCTTTATTTCAACTCCTTTTTTTAGCAGTATAATCCCCGAAATTAATGAAGAGTCAGACTTAGAACATTTAGATGATCTCTTACTTCAAGATACCGAAAAAGTTTTAGATTCAAATATTAATGGAATTATGAATGTGAAATATGAAGGTAAAGGGAGCTATGATTTGGGCAATAATTTAGCGGATTTAAAAGACTCAAGTGTAATTGAAGAGGCTACAATCCCAAAATACGATTATGGATCCGCTAGTATGGATATTATGCCTAAATATTCTTATGGTATTGATTCAAAAAATAACTTTCAAGTAATAAGTTCTCCTGTTGAACTTAACTTTTCTACTTATGGATCTAATAAATATTTATCAGATATTGATGTAAATGTAAACTCAGTAGAATATACAACAAAGTTTTCTGATCCTTCAGAGTCCGCAAAGGATGTAGTTGGGGCAGATGCCAGGATTCTGAGTGGTATACCTTATACAAATTACTGGACTGGTTATACTACACCAAATTGGGACGTGTCTATAGATAATCCTCCTCATATTCCTATTGTTGGAGATCAAGTATCCATTTCAGCACCTAATCCAATAGCTCCCTACCCTAGCAGTCCATTTCCATATATTCCTGGAGGCTTTGAGGATAGAAACTCATATATTTCAATGTTAGGAGGACCTGCTATAGGAAACCCTACGGCTAATGGAAATTCTAATTATGGTGGATGGGCTGAAGCAGTACAATTTTTCGAAGGGAGTTATGAAGGAAATGTGACTGTTGAAGTAGAAGTTACTGTTGAGATTGTTAATGAAGATAATTCATTAGATTATGAAGGATATTGGGATTTATTGTCTCATTCTTATGATATTATTCTTGAAGGCATTGCTTCAGACGAGATAATTGTAGCGGATAATTGTACATGGGACGCATTTTTAATGTGGCAAGATGGACAGGGAAAGAATCATGAATATCAATTTGACCATATAGATACCAATGACACTTTAACGATTGGAGATTTTTCAAAAGGTATCGGAAGTGTTCCCGATGCTTTATACTCTTCTCCAATGAGAAATGCCTCATATTGGGGACCTGCTATTGGAGCAAATCCTACTAGTTGGGGACCCTTTAGAAATTGGGAATTCATTGACACAATTCAAAATCCATCCCATTTAGAGGAGATAAATTATACTCAATATAGTCTAGCAAACTCTAATTCATGGTTGTGGCCTGTTTCGCCTCAAACATCTGGAAATCCTCTAATAACCTTTAAATTTAGGGCAATGGGATTAGGCTTCACTATATGGTCATATGAAGATGAACCTTGGGATATGCCAACTTTATGGGCAAAAATCAAAATCAATGAATTTGACACAAAGCACACCTTTAGATGGAATAA
>JAEOTJ010000412.1 GCA_016839905.1 Promethearchaeota archaeon
ATGCAAGTTGTGAAAGATACTTTAAAGTCTCATCTCAATTAAAATAATGAATTTTAACTAGGATGATCCTCATCAAGTCGATTTGTTCTCATAACAATCCTTAATTTTTTGGAAATCTGTCATCAAAACTGTTCTTTAATCATTGACAATAAGATTATATAGAATTCTTAAATTTAAGTTAATTATTAGTAAGACTCGGAAATTCCCTAATTCCCTATATTATACTTAAAATAATCGTTAATTATTAAAGATAAAATGAGAAAAGAATACTACTATCTCATCTTCTCTTTATACTAATGATATACTAATTAAAAGTTCTATTTGTATTGGGATTGTTAAAAATGTTAAATCGCCAGAATTCAAATCATTAATCCTTTATTAGCTTAATACTAATAAAAATTATAATAAAGGAGATGAGATATATAAAAATGAGCATAAATATTATTAACAAAACCAATCAAGAGAAATCAAATTTTATAAATAATAAACCATTATTAAAAAATAAATATAATTTCATAGGATATCCTGATAAATTAACTGATTTTGAGGATAACCTTAAGAAATGGGAACAAATAAGATATATTGAAAATCCGAATAAATTTTATAAAGAAACTGCTTATAATAGGAAAGTAGATGGTAAAATAAGTTATTTTCATTTATTTTCTAAAATAAAACACAATCCTTATTACAGAACTAGAGGCTCTGGATATTTAACACACTCATTTTCACCATATCATGGGAGTTTTCACGGACAAATGATACGGGGATTAATAAATTACTGTAATTTATCCGAAAATGCTAGAATTCTTGACATTTTTATGGGTTCTGGAACTACATTGGTAGAAGCTAATCTACTGGGTTTTAACGCAATTGGAATGGACATCAATCCTTTCGCATGTTTATTATCTAAAGTAAAGACAGGAATTCTAGCAGTACCCCTTGATCGCATTTTAAAAAATAATTCAAAATATTTTGATATTTCTTATTATAAAATATACCAAGAATGCAATTTTAATGAAATCTTGAAATTGGACATCAAAGAACAGTATTATCTATTTTTATATTTAGATGCCTTAAAATTAAATAAACGATTTGGCACACAGATAACAATTGCCTTTAGAAAAAAATTTATAGAGACAATGAGGATATTAAGTCAATTTGAATTAATAAAGGATTTATATGATATTAAATCAGGAAAAAGTGAAATTTTTTTAGGTAATAGTTATAATTATTTAAAAGCATTTAAAACCCATTCTATTAACTGTATTATTACATCCCCTCCTTACATTGATTTAATTGATTATATTCAAGATAGTTATACCCCAAACTCTCAGTTCCTTAAGGAACATTCAATAAATAAAATACGACAAGAGTCTATTGGGCATAAGTGTAAAAATATTGATTTGACTGAGCAGAAATATTATGAAGATATAAGAGAGATTTTTACAGAATCATTTAGAGTTTTAAAATCCGGATCTTATTTTATTGTAATTATAGGAGAATATAGGAATATGAGAGATAGATATAAAGAAATAGCGTTGGAGCAGGAATTTTATATTGAGAGAATCGTTCCTAAAGGAGTAATTACCCATAAGAGAAAAAATAGAAAAGAATACATTTTATTCTTAAAAAAAACAATGAATGAGGCATAGAAAATGGTATTCGACTCTTTATATGAAGTAAAAGAAGAAAAAGAAATTTTAGGGAAGTATTGGGTTTATGATAAAGATCATTATCCCTATGGTCAAGAGACCTTAATAGTCATAATAAATTATGATTCTACTTATAAGAACAGCCTGAAAAAAGCACAGATATACATTAATGCTATTCCTTCAAAATTTCTAACTATCAAATTATTTTTTAAAAAAGGTAAAACTTTTGAATTATTAACAGATTCAGTTGATATTGCTAAATTCCTAAGACAGATTTTGCCAATAATACATCAGATGGGAAAAGGTATGTTAGAATTAAAGAAGATGTAGTATTTTTAATCAATTTTTTGGGATATGTAGATGATTTTTAAAATCATCAATTTTTTTTTCTCATCAATCTTTTTTTTTTATCAATTCGCCAATAATGCTCAATTCTACCGAGTTTGGGAGATCTTTCGCCATAAAATTGTGTCGGCACGGGTAAATGCTCATATTAAACATTTATTTTAGAAAAAATTAGATATTTATTACCACGATGGAGTTTTCGTTCCTTTATAGAGCTTAAACCATTGTAAATCCCAGGAATTTGATTGAAAAAAACTAAACTTTATAAGGGGTCCGAGCTTTGAGAACATGAGGTAATATGCCCGTATTACAAATGTCCCAAAATTCAGACCTATTAAAGAAACATGTAGGATTTCCATTAAAGGATGGTATTAATGGAGAAATAATTTCTCAGAATGATAACTGGAAAGACTCCTTTACCAGATTTGAGCAGCGGCAAATATTGGACTTACTGTTAGTTCCAATGAGTCCAAATCGAATTTCCCGTCATTTTTCCCGTGTTTTCCGGAAAAATATAAGTCCGTGGAAAATCAAACAATTACTTCTATCTTATAGAGCTAAAATCAAAAGGTTAAATGAGCGATTTGATCGGATTGCCAAGCGTAAAATCATCATGATTCACATCGATGAGACCTTCAAAGGACAGAAAATCTCGATTTTAGTCTTAATTGATGCTATAACCAGCTATATTTTGCATCTGGAATGGTTAGAACGAAGAACTGAAGAAGCTATTTCTAAGCAGTTAAGCCCCCTCCAAGAGGTATTAAAAAATGTGATCCTTGTAATAACTGATGGAGCACCCTACTTTCCTGAAGTTGTGAAAAAA
>JAEOTJ010000413.1 GCA_016839905.1 Promethearchaeota archaeon
AACGCTTTCTATTAGAAAATGAGCGTGATAGGAGGTTATAATTCGTGTAATTGTTAGAATTTAAAGATTGGAATGAATTAAGACAGCTAAGTTGTGAATCGAATAAATAAAAAAAATAAAAAATGAATTAAATAAACCCCGTGGGGATCGCAAAATTATCCATCGTGGCCATGCTCCTGCCCATTATTTCAGCCCTGTTTTCTATCACTTTAGACATTTGTAATCCCGAATAAAGGAACAATAAGAAGAAACTGCCTAATAAAATGGAAACAAATAAAAAAAGAGATAGGAAAAAATTGTTTAAAATTAACTTCGTCATAAAGGAAATCACTTGAGAGTATAATTTAATTCATTTATTAAATAAGCATATTTTATATAGTAATATTTTTAATTATATAATAATAAATTAATTACAAAAGAAAGAATAATCAAATCTTGATAAACTGATGGTAGAAAAAACATGTCATATAGTAGTCATTGGACATAATGCCTATAAATATGAATTAACAATTGATAGGATTTCATGTAATCGACTTATTTTAATAACGGGAAAGGAAAATCAATCAGGTACGACAAAGATCCATGAGCTTTCTAAGCAATTAAAGGAGAAATATGAAAAGAAGAAGATTGAAGTTAAAGAAGTTAGATTGAGTTATAGTGAAGATATTAAATCAGTAGCGGAATTAATTTATTTAATCCTAAAACAGAGAATAGAAGGTTTTAACAAGATTTTTGTCAATATCTCTGGCGGGTTAAGATATATTGATGTGTGGTTCTATATCGCATGTATAATTTCTAACACGGATGTCATCCATGGAGATTACGTCTATGAAGATGCAAAAATCGCTAATATCAAGGGTATCATTAATTTAACAAGATTACCCTTAGTTGGTTTAACTGATAAACAATTTGATCTTTTAGAGTTATTTTTTAATAAGTATGATGATATTAATGATTTTATTAAACCTGATCTACTTTATGATGATAATATCTTATTAAATAAGACTATTAAATATGATTCGACAGAAAAAATTAAAGATACTTATAATAAAAAAAAAGGTTTGAATCTTTCAAGAGGAGATATAAATATCTGCCTCCATGATCTAAAAAACATTGAAATGTTGAAAATCTTGCCTAATCCTGAAGATAAAAAAAAAAAGACTATCGAAATTACATATTTTGGAATTGCTAATTTTTTAAATTATTTATTTGAAAAAAATATCGAATACAACTACTTCTGTCATAGTAGATCACATATGTAAATCTAAAGTTATATAAAAAAGAGGATTAAATTTTTCTCATTTTTTTTCCAGAGAAAAGAAACTATTTAATTAATTTTTTAAATTCTTTCAGCTTTCGCATTGGGTCAAAAGCTTTATCGAATTTAGCCGCTTTTTTAAATTTTTCATCTAAAGTGATTGCCTTTTCGAGGGCTTTTATTGCTTTTCCAGGCTCAAATCTGAGAGCTTCGATGCGAGCTTTGCCATACCAAGAAACTCCATGATCTGGTTTTTTTCCGAGGATGAAATCTAATAATTCAATTAAAGAATCATAACTTTGCATTAACTTAAAACCTCCTTCATTTTTTTCATTCATTATCAATTAAAAAAAAAATTTTGAAAAATAAAATAATAAAAAAGTTTTTGTTTAAAAATTTAGTTCTATTCTATTAATCTGGATTAGGTATCTTAAAGGTTCTCATTATAATTTAATTGAACTTGGCTCTACTCTTAAAAAAGAAAAAAGCGTTTTCAATTTTTTTTTATAAAATATAAATTGGGAGTATAATTTATCTAAGATAGAAAAAAAATGTTAAAGTATAAAAAAATCATTAAATTAATCCAAAAATGGATCAGTGAATTTATTTCCTAAAGCCTTCATTCCTTTCCTAATGAAATCTTCTTGAGTAATCTCTCTTTCATCAAATTGTAGCCATGCTTCCTTGATTTTCCCAAAATCTACTTTGCCAAGATTTTCTCTTAAAAATTGCTCGTTATTTTCAATTTTCCTCATTTTCAATCGTACCTGTTCTACAAGTCCTTTCTTCTTCTTACGTGTACTATAGGTCATTTTTATGGAAACTCCAACCATCGCACTTATCGCACCTGTTAATACTGCTTGAATATACCATGGCAATCCCTCCACGGCTTTCTCATCATCATCTCCCTCTTCGCCCTTTGTAACTGTCACAGAAATGGAATGCTCGTTTCCTGCAGAATCATTTGCGTAGAACGTTATTATAACAGAACCATCTGGTAAGATTCCCCATGCATAACTATCTATCGTGTCATTATCTATGAAGAAGTATTTAGTAGTTCCTGAGTTCAAGGTATACCATGTAGCATTTAAAACTTTTTCGTCAAAAATCTCAACTGTAAATACAGGTGCTGCCGAGGGGACATCTTGTCCAGAAGTAGGAGATATAATAGTAATTGTTGGAGGGAGGGTGTCTTTTATTACTAGCGCATCAGTGTGATTAATATGAGCTGCGGAATCATTTACGTAAAATCTAATTAATATATCACCATCTAATAAAGTGCTCCATAAAGTTTGATTTATATCTACTGAATTTCCCGTAAAAGTTTCGTTTTCTAACCATACAGATATATTATATATCGAATAAAAAGTTGCATTAATTGAATATAGATCGTAAGTATATATTTGAAACACCGGAGCATTACTATGAAAGGTATCATTAGCTTGTAGAATTATTAAGATCTCTGGGGGCGCATCATCACCATCTTCCCAGATTGGGAAGCTATCATTTCTCCCTGCCGAGCCAGCAATGGGATAAATAATATCCCCTATATTATCATCGTTTTTGTCATCAGCTCCAGCCCCTAATTCAGTGTAATTATCCCAATAATTTCCTATCGAACCATTATCCCAGTAATTATTTACAATCCAGCCATTATCTTTAGCGTGAAGCTCATTCCCAATAAAATAGTTTTGGTAAATTAAATTATCTCGACAACCTGGCATCGATAAAAATAAGCCTGTATCTGAATTATTAGAGATTAGATTATATGTAATATTATTCCGTTTACAAGTATCGTCTAAATAAATCCCTCTTGTATTGTTATTTATGGTATTATTTATGATCGTGTTATTGGCACAGATAGAACCAAAGACAGTGTCTCCAAATAAATGTATTCCATAGGTATTATTGAATATTGAGTTATTATGAATAATATTATTGGTACAAGTACCACCACTATCATCTGAATACAATTTTATGCCTACACTATTATTGTATATTATATTGCTTGTAATATTATTATAATTACTTTTATCAATACGAATCCCTCTGAAACTAGTACTGTGTATAATATTTCTCGAAATGTTATTGAAATGGCAATCATCATTCAAAAAAATTCCATTTTTACCATTAATTAAAGTATTATTAATAATGGTTCCATTATTTGTATCTTTCAATTTAATTCCCGCATCACTCGCACTCGTGCCGGTATTATATACCGTTACATTTCTGATGGCAAAATACTCGTTTTTGGAATTATTTATAAGAATACCACTTCCAGTAAGCGAGCCACTAGCATCAATAGTAAAATTTTCGAGCGTGTAGGGATTATCCAATGATCCATTACCACTACACCAATCATAACCTGCCGCTATTGACCAATTATCATTAATATGGATGAAAGAAAAGTTATTCCAATATTCAGATTTTCTTGGACTTTTTAAATTGATGTTATCATTATCTTCCGCATTGATTCCTTTAATTACAGAGTCACTGCTGAAATTATTAATATTAATAGTACTTGAAACTACGAACAAAAATCCAACTATTAGTAGAATTATTATTTTTGAGTATGATTTCATTTTGAATTCACAATTATGTTCATTTTATATGAGATAAACTATATTTATTAGATTTTAAATCTTACCATGAAGTTGAACTAAAATTATGATCTAATCCTTTATACTTTAATTTGATAATCCTTGAAAGTATCAATATTGTTAATTATTAAGAAACTGAAGGGGTCGTCCCTATTAAAAAATAGTACTTATTTAGATATTTAAATAAAAATTCCTTAATTTAAAGGAATCTTATAAAAATATGGAGAATAGAAAATGGAAGTTATAGATTTAAAAGAAGAGCACGAGTCATTATTTTTTGTCTGTCTTGAGGATTGGTCAGATGAGATAAAAGAGGCGGGCAATCATAAAGAGCTTTGGTTTAATGAAATGAAAGATAAGGGGCTCAGAGTAAAACTCGCTCTTGATGATAAAGGTATTGTCGGAGGAATGATCCAGTATGTGCCTATAGAACATTCACTTGCGGAAGGGAAAGATTTATACTTTATTAATTGTATCTGGGTTCATGGGTATAAAGAGGGTCGTGGAGACTTTCAGAAAATGGGCTTTGGGAAGGCTTTAATCAAGGCCGCGGAGGAGGATGTGAAGGCTCTGGGTGCCAAGGGAATAGTCGCCTGGGGATTATCTATTCCTGTCTTTATTAAGGCATCTTTATATAAAAAACAGGGATATGAAAAAGTAGATAAAGATGGTGTTCAAGTTCTCTTATGGAAACCGTTTATAGATGATGCAATCCCTCCTAAATGGATTCGACAAAGAAAAACCCCCCAAGCCATTCCCGGTGAAGTCTCAGTGGTATCGTTCATAAATGGCTGGTGTCCTGCCCAAAATCTGGTATTTGAAAGGGCAAAAAAGGCAGCAGGTGAATTTGGGGAGAAAGTGAAGTTTCAAGGAATAAACACGAGCGATCGGGAGGTATTTTTGGAGTGGGGCATTTCTGATGCCCTATTTATTGATGGTAAACAGATCAGAACGGGCCCTCCTCCTTCATATGAAAAACTCAAGAAAAAAATCGCTAAGCAAGTAAAAAAACTAAAGTAAAAAAAATAAAAGTGAAAAAAACTTAATTCTTTACTTAATTCTTTTATTAAAACCTTTTTTTTAAATGGTAGCACATCAATTATATTATTTTAATTTATCACATATATCGTAAGGAAAAAAAAATGAAAATAATTACACATCCGGGAAGTGCACACTTAGATGATTTTTTGTCTTGCTGTTTGGTAATCCATAAGAGCGGGGATATCGAGGAGATACATCGAAGAGAGCCTAACCATGAGGAGATCAATGACCCCTCTATATGGACGCTTGATGTAGGGGATAAATTTGATCCTGATATGAAATGCTATGATCACCATCAAATTGTAATGGATGATTGTACTTTATCACTTTTATTAAAGGATTGGGAATTATGGGAGAAAGCCATTAAAGTTCATGATTGGCTCGAGATAGCTGTCGCTAATGATACGAAAGGACCTAAAGAGGTTACTAGACGCTTGAATATCTCTTATACTGCTTTACGGCAATTAGACTCTTTCATAGAAAGGACCATTTTAGTACTTTTCGAAAAAAGCAAGGTAATTAGGAAGGGGAATGCCCTATTTTCATTGATGAGGATAATTGGGAAGAAATTTTTTATGCTGATAGATGAATACTTTAAAATTCGAAAAGAAATTGAAGATAAAATAGAATTTAAGAAAATAAAGGAGGTCCCGGTAATTTTTTGTTATAAAAATATCAAATTTTCAAGCATGTTAGTGCGCATATTAAATGAGAAGAAGAGAGAGATTCTAAAGGGTGAAAGAGGCGGTATTTTGGTTTATCCTAACAATCGCCCTCCAGGATCGATTGCTTTAAGGCGACATGATGATGATAATAGAGTAGATTTTACACGAATTTCTAAACATGAAAAAGTATTATTTGCACATCTACACGGTTTTTTCGCGTCTCTGGAGCCAATGTCTGATTATGAATTAGAGCAATACATTAAGGATGCAATTAAAAGCAAAGAACAGGAGTTTTACTAATGAGAAAATTACTTGGAATATTGGGAAGTCCAAGAAAAAATGGGAACACACATATTCTAATTTCTAAAATGCTTGAAGGTGCTAATGAGGGAGGATTTGAAACTGATCTTATCCTGCTTACAGATCTTAAAATAAAAGAATGTGATGGATGTCATGCGTGCTGGAAAGGTAATCCTTGTAGCAAAAATGATGATATGAATGATTTATACCCACGAATCATTGAGAGTGATGTTCTCATTTTCGGAACTCCTGTATATTGGTACGGACCTACTGCGTTAATTAAGGGATTTTTAGATCGTTTTGTATTTTTTAATAATGAGGAAAATCGGCAAAAAATAAAAGGAAAAGATGTAGTATTAGTTGTACCCTTTGAAGAGGATAATCTGGCAACAGCAGATCCCTTAGTAAGCATGTTTAAAAAAAGTTTTGAATATTTGGAATTAAATTTAAAACATATTTTACTGATACCTGGAGTATATGAAAAAGGGGATGTATTAAATAAAACAGAGAAATTAAACGAAGCACATGAAATTGGAAAAAACTTGTTTAAATAAAGTCTTTATACTTTTTGCATCCAAATCCGATAAGATGAGACTTTAATGTTAAATGAACTTAATTTCTTAATAATCATTGTTATGTGATTTTCAGGAATAATAAATGACCCTCTTCCAAGTCTAATGCCGTTTAATTTCTGGACGAGGCCTTCTTTATTGTAGGAATATATTTTATTAGAATATGTCTTTTTAGTTTTATAACCATATAAAATTCTCTTAATTTTCATCTTATCCGAATTATCCATATCTCTTAAATTAAGAGTAATCAGTTGAAATGGTTCCAATTTCAAATATTTTATAAAAAAATCATAATAATGTGAATTTCCAAATATCAATTTACCCTCTGCTAATACATTTTCAATAAAAGATTTATCCCAATTTTGAATATCTTCTGGAAAAATGAATACACCTTGTATTGATTTATTAATTTTTTTTTCTAAATCCAAGAGTTTTTCGAATATAAAATCTTCACGCTCTCTTTTCGTGCCCTCCTTAAATAAAATACATAAATCAATATCACTTTCTTCCGTAAAGGTTAAAGTAGCTAGGGAGCCGAAAAGTATAATGGAATCTATCTCATTATAATAAGAAAATTCATTTTGAATAAATTTTTTAATCATTTTAAAGAAAATTTCATTATCAAAACTTTTAGTATCATGTTCTTTAGTAATATTAGCAATTTCATCATTAATCTCCATTTTGAATCACCTTTAAGCAGATTTTTTCTATCTCATAGTAGTATTCCATTAATTTTTTAAAATCATCAATTTTCCAGCTAAATCCGTAAGTAAATTTTGGTCTTAATTTATTTTCAATATTCTGAAATAAACGCCATACATATTCAGTTTGATTTTCAAATATAACTGTATTTTCCACTAAAATTTTTCTTAGTTTTTGATGTTTATTGATATGGATTCTTTTCCTAGCCGCATTTGCTTCGATTAAATGATATATTGAGAGAAAATATAATTCTGCACGAGAAGATTCAGAATTATCTTCATTTTCAGCATCCTTTTTAAAGTTTCGGTATAATACTTTATGATTTTCTAAAGTTCCCATTTAACTCATTATATTTCTTTTCGTAATATTATAATGCGAATAATATGATTTAAATTTAATTATTTCTCAAATTTAGAGTAATCCGTTTAAATGGTTCCAATTTTAACTGCTCTGAAATATTGATTAAATTTAAAATTATTAAGGAAATAATAGATTAAATTAAAATTCTTCTTAAATTCTAAATATATTAAGAAATGTAAAACATTCTGATTTTTCAAATAGTAATTTTATTTTAATAACTCGTGTCGAATAATGTATGTCTGAAAATAATAATCAAGGAGAAAAGAACACAGGAGCTAAAAAAGAAACCATTATCAATAAAAAAATTACGAAAGAAAGTTCAGTTCAAAAGAATTTATTCGGGACAACGGTAAAGGCAGTCATGAATAAGAAAAGTTCCGATGTGGATAAGAGAAATTATTTAAATGAGCTAAATAATAAGGAATGGATGTTTTTCACGAGAAGTGTATGGGCTACTACTTATCCTTCTGAATATAGCCATGCTCTAAGAAAAAAACAAGGGGGAAATAAGCCTCCGAGTTTAATGGTTGAGATTTTGAGGTTCTTTACAAAATCAGGAGATAAAGTTCTTGATCCGATGAATGGAGTAGGTAGTACATTAATCGCTTGTGCTTTAACGGGAAGGAAGGGCACTGGCATTGAAATCAACCCTGAATGGATAGAAATCTATAATGAGGTGTGTAATGAAAACGAACTGGAAAAGTTTAACGTCATTCAAGGAGATGCCTTAGAAGAAATCGATAATTTTAAACCCAAGTCGATTGATTTTGTAACATTTGATCCTCCTTATCGGGCAGATACTAAGTGGAATAGAACAATGTGTAATGACACGCATGAATCAAGAAATGCAAAAATAGGAGAAACTTATTCTGATAGCGATATGGATTTGGGAAATTTATTAGATCCTGAAATATACCTCGGAAAAATTAGAGAGCTATGTAGTAAAATATATAGGATATTAAAAGACAAAAAATACTTGGTTGTTTTTACAAAAGATGAATATCAAGAAGGTCAATATCAAGAAGTATCTTCAATCCTTGCGGATGCTATAAAAAGCTGTGGTTTTAAATGGAAAGGAAAAATATCATGGTACCAACATGGCGCATTTTTAAGACCTTATGGCGTCCCTTATAGTTATGTACCAAATCTTATTGATCAAAAAATTTTAATTTTTAGAAAAGAAACTTAAAAGGAGCTATTCCTACCCCTCCAATCATTCATTAAAGCCCCAGCGCCCCAATAATGGGACGAAACGAACACCGGTTATCTTCTTTGAGTCAAAATGCTCGCCTTTTTTATAAATTACATATAAATTCTGGCCATAACTTTTAGAACCTGCGGGAATGCAGAGAATACCCCCATCAGCTAATTGTTTTTTTAACGGCGGGGGAACTTTCTCTGGTGAAGCGGCAGTAACGAGTATTTTATCATAAGGGGCCTCTTCAGAAAATCCTAAAGTACCATCACCATGTATAACCGTGACTCTATCACCGTAACCCGTTATCTTTAGGCTGTTTTCAGCGCTTTCAACCAATTCTTTATGGCGCTCAATTGTATAAACATGACCTGGATTTGTTGAATTTTTAGGAGCAACAATTTCCGCACACAAGGCAGCATGATATCCCGACCCCGTACCTATTTCCAATACTTTATCCCCCTCTTTTAGTTCAAGATATTCGCACATCATGGCATTCATGTGTGGAGCGCTAATCGTTTGCTTCTTGCCAATTGATAGAGGTGAGTCAATGTAAGCAGAAGAACTTGTACTTTTAGGAATGAAATTCTCACGAGGCACCGTTAACATTGCTTTTATTACCTCTGTTTTTTTTAAAATTCCTTTTTTGGATAAGGATTCAACTAAACTTTTTCTTTTTTCTTCCAAGCTCATGTTTAACCATTAAGTTCTTTTTTAATTTATCGTCATGTAATAATTATAGATTTAAGGTGTTTTCATTAAAATTTTAGGTTTTCCGCTTTTGAAATGATGTATATTTTATCATATTTTTGAACTTTATCGTTTAGCCGCAGATTGACCTTTATCGGCGCCTCGCTTGCTTTTCTCATTATATTATTAATATTATTCCCTTTTATATACATTTTATTTACTTTTTCAATATTATATGTGTTCATTCCAATAATAATAATTTCATCTCCGATTTTTAAAGGGACATTTTTATATTCCATGGAAATGTTTGCAGTCATGCTTTCAGGATGGAACGATAATACTTTTCCTAAATATTGTTTTTTATAAGCAGATATATTTCCTCTTTTTTTTAATTCAATATCTTCGGTGGTGGGTTTTTGAAAATAAAATCCTGAATGAAATCCTCGGTTATATACTTTGGAAAGCCTTTCTAACCATTCGTCCACTTTTTCATCGGTGTAGGTATTATTATAATAACTATCCCTCGCTTCCCGATAACATTCTACAACCGTCTTAATGTATATGGGATCTTTCATCCTACCTTCAATTTTAAAAGAGTCTATATTCGCCTTAATGAGGTCTGGCACGTGCTCAATCATGCATAAATCTTTTGTGTTCAGAAATAATTGTCCATCATAAATGAATTCATTGTTTTCATCATCAATTACCCTCCATTCTCTCCTGCATGGCTGAACGCAATTCCCTCGATTTGCTGAATAATCTTCTGATTCACAAATTGTTGCGGAAAAGTAGCATCTGCCTGAAATTGAAGTACACATTGAACCGTGAATGAAGCATTCAATTTGAGTTCTTTTCAATTGATTTTTAATAACGGTAATTTGTTTGAGAGATAATTCTCGGGCCAAGACAATTCGTTTGGCACCAAGATCTTCATAAAATCTTGCGGCTTCAATGTTAGATATATTTACTTGAGTTGAGATATGAAAGTCAATTTGATTCCTTCTAGCGATATTCATTACAGCCAGGTCGTGAGCAATAATTGCATCAATGCCGGCTTTTTTTGCTTCTTTTATTAAATTTTCAACATCCTTTAATTCCGAATCATAAATCAAGATATTTGTGCATAAATAAGCCTTCATTCTTGGCTCTTGAGAGTGGCAAAATTCTGCAATTTCTTTTAATTCACTACGCTGAAAATTCCTGGCTTTCATTCGCATATTATAATCCTCAACGCCAAAATAAACTGCATCTGTTAATCCTTTGATAAACTTTAAAGAGTTCCAATCTTGAGCTGGAGCCAGTAATTCGGGTCGGTTATGCATGGTTTTTTTTTTAATAGAATTCAAAACTTTTTTAAAATATATGAAAAATTAACCTTTTTAGTTTAAAAATTCTTATTAAAAATTAATTTTAATTATCATTAAAATGTAGGAGTTATTAAAAAATGAAAGTTATATTATTTAATGGAAGTCCAAGGAAAGAGGGTAATACAGCTTATTGTTTGAATGTTGTATCGGAAGAATTGAAAGCGGTAGGTATAGAATGTGAATACATCTGGATTGGAATGGAAAATCTTCAAGGGTGTAGGGGTTGTTACAAATGTAAAGAAAATAAGAATAAAAAATGTGCTTTTGACAATGATAAAATGAATGAATATATCAAAAAGATTATTGAAGCTGATGGAATCATTTTAGGTTCACCAACTTATTTTGCGGATGTTTCAGCAAATATTAAAGCTCTAATCGAGCGTTCAGGTTTTGTATGCCGGGCAAATGGGAATCTCTTAAAGGGAAAAGTTGGCGCAGCAGTAGTTGCGGTGCGTCGTGCTGGAGGCATCCATGTCTTTTCAAGCATTAATCATTACTTTTTAATTGCCGAGATGGTTGTTGTTGGATCTAGTTACTGGAATCTAGGTGTAGGATTAGGGCCTGAAGATGTAAAGGAGGACTCTGAAGGGATCACTACCTTCAAGACCCTAGGGCAAAATTTTGCGCATGTCTTAAAGAAACTCAATAGTTAATATCCTCTTAAACCTTAAAAATTCAACTAGGAATGCTTAAAGAATTTATTTCATTTTTTTATTTATATTTATAATGAAGAAATTCTAACATGAATATTCATTCACTTTTTATTCTTAGAACTGCGGGAACATGTTTGTATAATAGGAATTTTACGAAAGATTTTAGTAAGCTTGATAAAGATTTGGTAACTCCTTTTTTTTCGGCGATCTTTTCATTTGCTGAGAATGTAATTACAAGAAAATTAGAAGAGCTTGAAATGAGTGGATTAAGATTTGCTATAAGAATAAAAAATGATTTTATTTTTGTTTTATTAGCGGATACGAGCGTGAGTTTATTATATATTTCTTCACGTTTAGATAAAATTATCGATGTGTTTTTTAGGGTTTATGAACAATTGGGAAATTTAAGAGATTATCAAGAAATTGACAATCCTAAATTTGACGATTTAATTGATGCCGTAGTTTCTGGTCAAGATGAAATGTTTAGAAATCAAGTTTTTTATGAAAAAATCATTAACTTTTTTAAAACTTTTGGGTTTAAGAATGATATAACCAGTGCTGCAGTTTTATCTACAAATGGTAAAATTATATATTCCTCATTACCTAATGAGATCTTGCTTAAATCTCTAAAAGAGTTAGAGATAAGATTCATATCGGGTATGATGACTCTTCCTGAGATGTATTATAGTTTAGAAAATGGTCAAAAAGTTTTTTCAACTATAATGAAGATTTCCCATAAAATGGATTTAATAATCGTGTTATTATTTGATGCGTTAATCCCTTTAGGTTTAGCAGAATTAAATTTAAAGAGAGTTACTAAAAGAATCAAAGAGTTGTTTTAGATATATATAAAGATTGGAAGAATATATATACAAAATGAAATTTTTTTAATATTATATAGGAATGATTAATAATGTATGATATTATTATTATCGGGGCAGGAGCAAGTGGTGCTAGTTTTGCATTGAAAATTGTAAATCAGGCAAAAACTCTTTTGATTGACTCTAATAAGGATTATAATTTTCCTGCTGGAACAAAAATCTTTCCCGAACATAACCGTCCGTTCATAAAAGAAATTAATTGGGAAGATAAAGAAGTTTTTCCAAAAGTTCATCTTACTGCGAGGTATATTGGAACCAAGGAGGAAGTCATACTTCATTCAAATGAATTTGGTGGCCCTTTTGGGAATATTTGCTATTCTGAAAATTTCATAAAGATTCTATTACATAAATTTGAAGAAGCAGGGGGAACTCTTAAGCTTGGAGAAAAAATAACTAAAGTTAATAAGAAAAACAATTATATTGAGATTCTTAATAATAAGGGTGAATCATATTCTGCGAAATTATTAGTCCTTGCGACTGGTTCTCGTGGTTTTGAATTGCAAAAATCTATGGGATTTGATATTCCAGATTCTTACGCGGGAATTCTATCACATTTAATTGGTAGCGAGGAAAAAATAAATGATAATTTAGATTTCGATTATACATACCATTTGAATCCTAAAATAAGTAAACATGGTCCATTTTTTCTTTCTAAAGGTATAGATAGGATATACACTGGAATTTTAGGGAGCCCAACCGAAACACTTGAACAAGTAAAAGACAGGTTCCTCAGAATAATTAAAAATTATAAAAAAATTCAGCCACACGTACAAGGTTTAAAAATTGATACACTACAAATGGGATATCTTTCCAAGCATCCAATTAAATCTTTTTCAAAGGATCGAATGCTCGTTTTGGGTGAAGCTGCGGGATTAATGACTGCTTTTTTTTATGAAGGTTTTCTTGGAGCTCTTGCATCAGCTGAGATTGCTGCTAATACAGTCAAATCAATAATAGAGAGGGAATCCGATTTTAATAGTAAAACACTTAAATCCTATGATAAAGACCTATATATCACCTTAGAAAATTTTTTTAGGAATGGTAGCGGTTGCGAGTATATTTTCTTAAAAACAGGCTCTAATGGGGAATTAGTTTTTAATACATATATAAAAGTGCTCAAAAAAATTAAAAAAGCAAGGCAATATATTTATGAAGCATATTGTAATCAAGACATTTCAACGTATCGTCTTAAAGAGGATAAATGGGTTGGAGAACAAATTTTAAAATCATTACCAACACTTTCAAAAATACTACTAGCACCATACTTTTTTAGAGCAATGTTAAGTTAATTTATTCTTTCCTGTTCTTTAGTCGAAAAAGGATAATTAAAAAAAATTTACTTATTTTGAAATAGACTGTCTAATTTTTTATTTATAGAATCAACGAGTTTAATATAATTATCTATATCTTTCTTGAGTTTTGATTTTATTCCCTTATTTAATTTAAATGCTTTTCCAAAAAACCCAATTGCTTTATCGTATTGTTTTTCCTCAAAATAAATGCTCCCTAGGAATAATAAAGCGTTTGAATGACTTGGATCTAATTCCGTTGCCTTGGAATAGCTTTCGATTGCGTTATCAATTTCTTGTTTATATTTATAGATATTTCCAATATTATACCATCCAATTGCGAAATTAGGGTCAATTTTAATAGCTTTATTAAATGAATTTAATGCTTCATCATAATTTCCCTTAAATTCATGAGCAAGACCCATATTATTCCATGAATTTAAATGGTTAGTGTATAAATCCACTGCTTTTTGAAAATTTTCAATTGCGGTATCATATTCCTTTTTAACATTATGTACTTTTCCAATGATGCAATATGGTTCAGGGTCATTTACATCTAATTCAATAATCTTATTGGAATAATTTATTGAATCATCCAATTTGCCTTGTTCCAAGTCAATTTCTGCCTTAACTATTAGTTCATCTTTATATAGGTCTTTAATGTTAAATAATTGACTATTTTTTAGATCAACATTCTCGATTTTTTCGACAATTTTCAAAGAAAATTCAAATATTTTAAATGCTTTATCATGTTCTTTATTGACTGCTAGTTTAGCTCCTATTTGTAAGGATGTGTTAATAAGAGAGCTTAAATTATCATCTTTTAATCTAATATTTTTTATTTTTTCAGATATACCTAAAGTTTTATTAAGCTCTTCTCTAACTCCATCATAATCATCTTTATCAGCTAAAAGAATTATTTTTTCTATGATGAATTTAATTTCTTTTGAATGTACTTGGTCTATAGATAAATTAATTTTTCGTACTTGATTGTCTCTAGTTTCGGAATCTGAAATTTCATTTGCTATATCCAATTTTTTCATAAGATCTTGTATTTCACTAGTGAATTTACTTTGCTCTGCCATCACATCTCCTTCTGATACTGTCTTTTTTACTGAAGTGTTTTTAATTAAATTATTTATCTTGTTGATTAATTTTTCAGCCTCATCAGAAAGATACATTTTGTTAGTAATACTTAGAGCATTACTATAAAATTCATTAGCCTTATCATATTCTTTTTTCAGTATTAATTCCTTACCTTTTTCAATCTCGACATTGATTTCGGCACCATAGACTTCATTGATTAATGCCTTGATATGATCTACCTCCTTATCTACGTTTTCCTTACATGCCATGTTCTTTGCGATACTTAATGCGGAATACATTTCACTAATAGCATCTCCAAAATTCTTTTCCTTTATTAATTGAATATTTTTATCTTTTCTTACTTGTATGCCTGCTAAACAAGTTTGATTTATTAAATTACTTACGCGTTCTAACTCTTTTTCTTTTTGATCTGAATCAATCATCTTATTAATGATTTTCAAGGCATCATGAAAATTTTGGGCGGCTTTGGTGACATTTGAAATGGACTCTTCATAATTTTCTTTTTCTATTATTTCCATTGCATTTTCTAACATTGGTTTTGCCTGATCTGCAAATAATGGATTAACCAATCCACTTAAATCCTTTAATTGTGTTGATTTTAATTTAGATTCAAACATTTTTTCGACAATACTAACACCTTTTTTTACTTCTTGAATGGCATTATCAATGCTTTCCTCATTAATAAGTTGTTTTCCTTGCTCAACAATTGGTTTTATTTTGTCCAAATATCCCTCATTTATTAAATCTTTAATGGCAGAAGCTTCTTTATCTTTTCTCTCGACATCATAAATATTATCAGTGATTTTTAATGAATTCTCAAGAATTTTAAAAGCTTCTTCAATTTTACCATCTTGTTTAAGCCTTTCTCCTTCCTTATTGATTTGATTAATTTTTTGAGAGTAATTCTCATCAATTAGGTTTTTAATATTTACAATTTCATTTCCCTCAGGTTCGGTAGAATAGAGCTTTTCTGCTATATTTAAAGCATTTATTAATTCATTAGTCGATTCATCCAATTTATCCTCATTCTTTAATATTTGACCTTGATTTATCAGTAATTTCATCTTAGCTTCATCAATTAAAAAGCTAATACTATTTTGCTTGGAATTTTTTAAATCCGCATCATTAATATTGCTTGCGATTGTTAAAGTTTTTTCTAAAATTTTAATGCCCTTATCAAATTGACCATTTAAAACCTGCTGATTTGCTTCCTCACTTTTTTCTTTAATTTCTATGGAATAAACCTGATCAATCTCATCTTGAAAAACCTTCATTTGAGTACGCTTTTCATCAGCATCCTTTACCTTTACTTTAATTAAATTGATACCCTCTTTAAATTTTCTTACAGCTTGAAGATAATCTTTATTATTTCTAATTTCTATTCCTTCTTCCTTAATAGATCTTAATTTTTTAGACATGAATCAATTCACCTAATAAAAAGTATCTAAAAATTAATTTATATATTATGTAAAATTAAAATTTTAATCAGTAAAATAAAGATGCTCATCAAAACCCGTTTCGGCAACAAGATCTTGACCAAGTTTTTGGATTGCTCTTTTAGAAGGAGTTTGAAGGATCCTTCTCATTATATTTACGACCCTTGATAATTTTCCCTCATTAAAACCTTTAACAATCTGATCATATCGAGAAAAAGAAATACCTGCGCTATATACTCCAGCTCGCCCTTGGGTTGCATGACTAGAAACCTGCCAATGCTCCACTTTAAATTCAATATTTTCCAATAAATGGCTACAAAAAAACCATTCTAACAAGAGCGGTATTTTTTTAGATTTTTTTTTAGATTCTTTTAACATCTTAAGAGCTCTATTTAATCTATCAGGATGAATTTGTTGAAAGACTTGCTCATAATAATCTGTCATTAGTTCTTTAACATGGTCTTTAATTTTACCTAAAAGAACTGCTACTTTATTTGCCCTTTCAGGAGGTTGTTCGTGCTGAACCTGTTGGACATAATCTCCGATAGCTTTTTCCATATCTGGACTACTTTCAATTGCAACTGGCTCACTGCTCGATTGTGATGAATAAGAGGATGCGGAACTCCCTGGAGATGCGCTTGGTGCTGTAGATAAAGGCATATCATCTCTTCTAGCAATGTTAAATAAAGAATCAATTCTTGAAGGATCGTTTCTGGCCTGATTAATCATTTCTTGAATTTCATGTTGAGGAAATCCCATTTCAATTAGATAAAATGCTGCGGTGGATAGTTGATTTTCTATTTGATGAGTTTGGGTATACGAAGAACTTGAAAATTGTTGCTGCAATCGTTCATCAGCGATTGAGGCAATTTTATCTTGAGTAATTTCATTTAAACTAAGGGAATTTAGTTTTGTGAGAATAAGTTCCACTTGATTGTTGCTTAAATAATTTAAAGAACCCGTTGGTCCTATAAAAGATGCAATTTTTTCCATTTTTTTTAAGATTAAATCTAATCCCTTTTTATCATTACCTTTTGCTATTATAATGAAATGTTCCAAGAATGTCTTGTTAAAACCAGCGATTACAGAAAGGATATAATCATCAAACTTGTTGAGATAACTATTAAATTTATTTCCTTGAAGTTCATTAGGTAAATTAATGCCAAAAATCATCGCATTGTCGGCTATCATATATATATAATCAGATTTTTGCATGACCTTATTGAACTTAGTTTTTCTTGTTAATTAATTTCTATAAAATAATATTACTATTCTTATAACATAATAGAAATACAATTATTAATACTTTTTATGTTTTTTTATTATTATGAGATTATCCGTATATTCATAATTTTTGATATTTTATTACCATTTTTTTAGCTAGATCCATTTGTTCTTTAGTTTCAAGGCAACATCTTCGCTTATTTCTAATCCATTTTACAGGATCCATTGATTTAGGAATAATATCATTATGTGCACCCCAAATTACTATTAATTGTCCAGTTCTACCACAACCCGCAACACAATGGACAACTATCGGTTCTTTATTAGCACCATGCTTATCTGTAATTTCCAGAAATCTTTTAATTTGTTTATTTGTAGGTAATCCAAAATCGGGAATATTTATGTGATAATAGATAAAATCCTTAGGAACATCTTGGTAGTTATCAAATTCGGAAGAATTTATAATTACTTTTATTCCTTCTTCTTTATATATCTTGAATACTTGAGAATCTGGCCACCAGCTTGCTGCCATTTTCCCTTTTACGATCCACGTGAATGGGGTCGTTCTATGTGGCTGCCCACCTTTAGGCCAATACCATGGCCAGACCTTATTCAATTTGCTTCCCTACTTTATAATATTTAAGCATTAATATTTAATGTAATTTATTAAAAAAAGAAGGTTATTTATTAATTCATTATTAAAGTTATCTTTTTTTTCTCAAATAAAAAGTTATTCCAATTAAAAACCCCGCAATTCCTATCGTTGCTATAATTCCTCCGAAAATGACAAGATTCAAGTCAGTTGCCTCTTCTTCTTCTTCTTCTTCTTCTTCTTCCTCACCATTTGGTTCTTGAGGGGCTATAAAATTATTATCAATACCATTATCTTGGATATCTTGTCCATTATTACTGTAAATATTATTATAAACATCATTATAATCTGAATAATTAAGACTAATTCCAATCGCATTTCCATTAATTGAATTTCCAATAATCTTGTTATGGCTGCTATAATTTAGGAAAATTCCACATATTTTATTATTATCGAAAGAATTATCATTATTGACTATTTGAGAATAATTTGAGTAGTGTAAATAAATACCATTTTCGGTGTTATTAGCTACTGTATTTCCTGAAATTATACTATAATTACCCTTGATAATATAAATACCATTTTCGGTGTTATTAGCTACTGTATTTCCTGAAATTATACTATAATTACCCTTGATAATATAAATACCATTTTCGGTGTTATTCGCTGCAGTGTTTCCTGAAATTATACTATAATTACTCTTGATAATATAAATACCATGACGGGTATTGAAAGATGCATTATTATTCAGAATATCATTATTATGACAACCAGTATCTAAATATATTCCAACTGATTGCCAAGTTGAATCAACATTCCCTGCAATATTGTTTAAAATACTATTGCTTTCACAACCTGACATTAAAGAGATTCCCGCTTGAGTATTATCAATTGCTGTATTGTTTTCTATCGTGTTATTATCACATCCGGTGTCTAAATGAATTCCGGTATTTTGAGTTGCACCATCATCATATGCCTTATTGTTGATAATGGTATTTTTATCACAATTAGTATTTAAATAAATCCCTACCTCAGTATTATTAAATGCAGTATTATTTGCTATAGTGTTATCATCGCATCCAGAATATAAGTAAATTCCTCTATTTTGATTATTTGTATATTTATTATATAATGTATTATTAGCAATTGTATTTTTGATACAAGTAGCGTTCAAGGATATTCCATTTAAATTATTGTCATATGCAGTATTTAATATGATTTTATTATTATCACATCCACTGACTAAATAAATTCCAGTATCTTGAGTTGCACCATCATCATATGCATCATTGTTGATAATGGTGTTTTCATCGCAATTTGTATTCAAATAAATCCCTATATCAGTATTATTAAATGCAGTATTATTTGCTATAGTGTTATCATCGCATCCAGAATATAAGTATATTCCTCTATTTTGATTATTTGTATCTTTATTATATATTGTATTATTAGCAATTGTATTTTTTATACAAGTAGCGTTCAAGGATATTCCATTTAAATTATTGTCATATGCTGTATTTAATATGATTTTATTATAATCACATCCACTTTCTAAAAGGATCCCCGTAATCTGATCGGATGTAATCTTATTAAATGCATTATTATAAAAGATGTCGTTTTCATCACAGTCATTATAAAGATATATTCCATTCTTTAAATTATCACTTACGTTATTGTGTAATATTCTATTATTATTACTTTGATCCTCTAAATAAATACCATAAGTACTCCCATTGTTTATTGTATTATAAACAATTTTATTTAAGTAGGCTTGATCGAGATGAATTCCATAATGATTATTTCCCTGTAGAATGTTTCCAGTTATATAATTCGCTTCAGAATCATATATATATATTCCACTATCGCAATTAGATACATTATTCCCAGAAATAGAAATATTATCGCTACTTATCATAAATATTCCATTAACACAATTAGTTACATTATTCCCAGAAATAGAATTAATAATGCTACCATCTATGACTATTCCATTATCGCAATTAGTTACATTATTACCAGAAATAGAATTAATAAAGCTATCATCTATGACTATTCCATTATCGCAATTAGTTACATTATTCCCAGAAATAGAATTATTGTAGCTAGAAGATATATATACCCCATCAAGATTATTGTAAAGGGAATTCTCTAGCACGGTGTTATTTATTACTGAATCATAGAAATATATCCCTTTAGTATTATTATTTACCGTATTGTTATAAATCAAATTGAAATTGCAATAACTGTCAGAACCATATAAATAAATTCCACAATAAGTATTATTGCTTATTATATTATTTGTAACATTTACTTTTGTACAATAAAATAATCCAATTCCAAATGTATTTAAATTTATATTCAAATCTGAAACATTAGAATCTTGGCAATTAACTAATATAACTTGACCCGCATTCGTGAAGTCAGAAGATCCTAAACCAACTTCATTTACATAATAATAGATTGGTTTCCCATTCACAGTATTATTAGTATATATTGTATTATCATCCATGCTATTTCTGTCGCCTTGAAAGTCTATTCCACATCTAATCATTTTATTCCCGGATATTGTTATATTATCAGAATTCTCGAGAAAAATTCCTCTATCATTGTCTATTATTGTATTATTAGCAATTATATTATTTTCACTATTTTCTGTTAAAAATATTCCTGCCTCATTATGGTCATTGATTGTATTATTTGAGATAATATTGTCACTAGAAAAAGATCGTAAATAGATTCCATAATTTTGAGAGGTCGTTTGCTCATTTCTTAACGTGTTGTTATGGATGGTGTTATTATGACAAGAACGTATATACATTCCATAACCATCATTATCTTTAACAATATTTCCCTCAATAGTATTATTAATACTATTAGAATATAGCCCTATTCCATTTTCACCATTGTTTGAACAGTTATTATCTAACAAAGTTCCATTATTTGAGTCTTCTAATTTAATTCCTGCATCATAAACACCATTTCCTGCATTGAAAACTGTGCAATTCTTTATTGTAAAGTAATCATTGTCTGAATTATCAATTAATATCCCAATCCCCGTACCAATGGGGGAATCAGTTGCATTTATAGTAATATTTTCAATAGTGTAAGGATTACCCCATGAACCATCGCCTTTACACCAATCATAAGACGCAGCAGTAGACCAATTATCTTTAATATGAATAAACGTAAAATTATTCCAGTATCCTGAATTTTTAGGAGTTTTAACTCCATAAATATCAATAAGGTTCTCGTTTTGCTCTACATTATTTATTTTCTCGGAGCCATTATTGATTGTTAATATAAAAAATATTGAGATTGGTAAAGATAGAAAGAGTAATATTCCTTTAGTTTTTTTCCTCATGGTAATAACTTTTTTGTATTATTATTAAATTCTATAGTTCAATTAAATTATATAATTAAATTTCACAATCTTTTTAACATTTTATTATTTAAGTCATTCTTATTACATAAGAAACCTAAAGTTAATAATTATTAATTAATCATTATAGGTAATTATATGGTTCATAAAAAAGAATTAGAAGTTTATGATACACGGCATTATCCAATAAGACCGCACATTGGAGTTGGTACGATGATGATTAGGGATAACCATTTACTTCTAATTAAAAG
Source organism: Promethearchaeota archaeon (assembly GCA_016839905.1). Next base: position 21,563 of record JAEOTJ010000413.1, read on the forward strand.
AAAATATAATCCTGATGCAGGTTATTGGAGTATTCCTGGAGGGCATTTAGATCTTGGAGAAAAGGTTCAAGTTGCCGCAGAAAGGGAAGCTTTTGAAGAAACCGGATTTAAAGTAAAGGTTATAAAATTAGCTGGAATCATTGATAAAATAATGTATGATGAGGTGGGAAAAATTGAGTACCATTATGTTTTAATTAACTATTTTGTAGAACAAGTCGAAGGAGATCCAAATCAACCACCTAAAGCCGATGATGATGCTCTTGAAGCTAAATTCGTTCCTTTTGAAGAATTGAAAAATTATAAATTAACTGATGCTTTAATTGAACTTTTAAAGCAATTAAAAATTGGATATACTTAATTCTCTTCATAAATAGACTATAAACCTTCTCAAAATATTTATAGTTCTTGATAATTTTCTATCAGCAAAATTTTTAATAATGTGATCATACCGAGAAAAAGAAATCCTTGAGAAATATCCTCCAGCTCGTCCTTGCTTTGTATCACTAGAAACTTGCCAATGCTTAACTTTAATTTCAATATTTTCAATTAAATGGCTAAAAAAAACCCATTCTAATAGGAGGGATACTCTTTTAGATTTTCTTTTAGATTCTTTCATCATTTCAAAAGCTCTATTTAATCTATCGGGATGAACTTGTTGGAAAACCTGTTCATAATAATCTGTCATTAGATCTCCAACAAGATTCTTAATTTTCCCTATAATAGTAGCTGCTTTTTGAGCCCTCTGAGGATTTTGCTTATGCTGAACCTGTTGAACATATCTTCTAATAACTTGTTCCATTTCTGGAGTATTCTCAATTAGTACTGCTTCACGGCTCTGTCGCTGTGGATCCCCGATTGGGGGTCTCCCTTGAGATGAGTTTGGTGTGGGAGACAATGGCGTCTCTTCCCTTCTAGAAAGATTAAATATAGAATCTATTTTTGAAAGATCTTTTCTTGCATTATTTATTATATCTTGAATTTCATGTTGAGGATATCCCATTTCAATTAGATAAAATGCTGCAGTGGATAATCGATTTTCTAATATATGATTTTGATCATGCTGAGAACCTGAAAGTTGTTGCAGCAATTGTTCTACAGCGATTATGGCAATCCTTTCTTGTGTTATTTCATCTAAACTAAGTGAATTTAGTTTCGTGAGAATGAGTTCCACTTGATTGTCGTTTAGATAATGTAAGATACCCGTAGGATTTATAAAATACGCAATTTTTTCCAATTTTTTTAAGATTAATTCTAAATCTTTTTTATCTTTTCCTTTAGATATTATTATGAAATATTCCAAGAATATATTGTTAAATCCAGCAATTCTAGAAAGAATTTTATCATCAAACTTATAATTATTAGATTTAGTTCCATGTAGTTCATTAGGTAAATTAATGCCAAAAATTATAGCAATATCAGCGATCTTGGCAATTTTATCTGGAGTAATTTCATTTAAACTAAGTGAATTTAGTTTTGTGAGAATTATTTCCACTTGATTGTTGTTTAAATTATTTAAAGAGCCCGTAGGTCCAATAAAAGAGGCAATTTTTTCCATTTTTTTTAAGATTAATTCTAAATCCTTTTGATTATTCCCTTTTGATATTTTAATGAAATGCTCCAAGAATATCCTGTTAAATTCAGCAATTACAGAAAGGAAATTAACGTCAAACTTGTTGAGATAGGTATTAAATTTATTTCCTTCTAGTTCATTTAGTAAGTTAATGCCAAATATCTTTACATTGTCGGAGATGATTGATATATAATCAGATTTATCCATATCTTATTAAACTTTTAGTTATTTTGTTCTTTTTTCTTTAAATAATCCTTTTTTTGAATTTTTAATCCGATAAATTATACGCGAAATAATCTGAAGTATCCCACATTTTTTTAATTTCAAAAATGTGAACTTCTGGATTTTCAAGATAAAATAATTTTAACATGTCTTCTTTTCCTTTATACAATTCCAGATAACCAGGATTCTCGTCAAGTAATTCCTTTACTATTTCCTCGCCATCTTCGAATTTTACCTTACCCCTAAGACGGATAGAAGCCCCTTTACCTTGAATAGAAAATTCCACATTTGGGTTCGCATTTAACTCTTTATAAACTTCTTTAAAAGATCCCGTAAAAATATATACATTTCCGTGTTTTATCTTAACCACCGAAACGGGTCTTACTCTTGGATAACCCTCCTCATTTACAGTAGCTAGATATACAACCCGCTTGTTATTAATTAGCTCTATTACTTCTTGTTTGTTCATATTTTAGCCTCGTTATACTAATATATTTAAAAATTTAAACATTAATAATAAAATTACATTCATATACTTTTTAGCTTTTTTATCTATGAAATTTCTTTTTCTGCCTATTTGAAGCTTTTTTGAATGAACTCTCCGATCTTTTCAATAGCTTGTTGACCTTCTGGTGTTAATGCAGCAAAAGCAGCAAATACATGGATCATTTCTTCCCAAATATCAAGTTCAACATCAACTCCAGCGTTCTTGGCACGCTCTGCAAATCGAACTGAATCATCAAGAAGAATTTCTGATGTTCCAACTTGAATGAATAATGGAGGTAATCCTTGAAGATCTGCGTATAGAGGTGATGCAAGAGGATTTCTAGGATTTTCTCCTCTTAAATATAGGTTTACGCTGAATTCTCCTAACTCTGGAGATATAAAAGGATCATCTTCAACTTTAATTTTCATTGATTCCCCTGTAAGTGCTAAATCGGTCCATGGAGAAAGACATATTGCTGCTACCGGCAAGGCAACTCCTTCATCCCTTATATTTATAAGAGCTGCAAGTGTTAATCCTCCACCTGCAGAATCACCTGCAATTATCAGATTGGTTGGATTAATTTTTTCAACATTAATAAGCCAATTATATGCAGCAATAGCGTCATCAATCGCTGCAGGGAAGCAATATTCAGGTGCGAGGCGATAATCAATAATCAAGATGCGAGTTTTTGAAGCTCGAGAGAGACGCGATGCAAGTTCCCGGTGTGTATTAATGGATCCTGCGATATATGCACCCCCGTGTAAATAAAGAATGACATTGTGAATATTAGCGTCTGACATAGTGATCCACTCTGCGGATATATCTCCTATCTTTATCGGTTCGCATATCACATCCTTGGGAATCATTACCATTGAAGATAGTTTAATTAATTTATTCCGAAAGGTTTCTACATCTAACTCAGATGTCTTCTGAATGCTCCTTAATACTTTTTTTATTCTTTCCATTTGCTTGCTTACCATTTTTTCTCCTCATATCAATATTTCATAAAATAATTGTTAAATGAATCTATTTATTGATTTAATGTATTATTTTAACTCTAGGTCAAAATTATATAAAAATTTTTAATTTTAAATTATAATTTAATAATCAACACCGTTTGCTTTAAAATTAGAAATAGCTTGTTTATTTAAATTAGTAAAAAAAAAACCTCCAAATTGAGGTAGAAAATAGTTTAATTAAGAAAAATTTTTTTTTTAGGTCAGTGAGAATTTATTTTTCAAATTTAAGCATGTCATCGATTAACTGCTTTCTTTCTTTAGCTTCAAGAGTAATAATATCCATAATAAATTGCTTTTTCTCATTTATATTTAGATTGAGTAAATCAATTCTATTTAATTCTTCAGAATCAAGAACTGAGAATATATAATCCATAATACCTGGCATTTCTTCATAGCTTTTATCTGACCTTATATAATGTTTAAGATAATCATCATCTTCAAGGATTTCAGCAATAATAGATATTGAATTCTTTCCTAGGAATTCTGCCTTTTCTGCATCAGAAATTGGTAGGTTAATTTCACTTCCACAAGACCAGCAGTTTTCTCCTTTCATTTTCAGTACTTTAGCACATCGATTGCAATAAAAAGATTGACATTGGCGACATCGATAAATAGATTCATGAATCTCACCTCTATGGACAAGACAAATAACGGACTCTTTCTTAACATATATTTCCTCCTCTGTTTGGGCTAGCTCTTCCATCTCATCCTTATTTAAAGCTCTTCTAATAGGTAGCGATTTCTTAGTAGGCTTAGGTATTTGAGATAATTCTCTTTCCCGTTTATCTATAATTTGACTTGGTGGAACATTAATTTGCATCAATCTTTCCCTTTTTCTACGTGCTTCTAATGCTGCATTTGAGAGCCCAGACTCGTCCTCAGATTCAAACTCACTATGCAACATAGGTTTTTCTTCAATAGATCTTTCTTTCTTTTTCGATTTGATATTATGAATAGTTCCCCTAGCTATACCCGCAACACTTCCGCTAATAATAATAATAATAATTATTATAATTATACTTTCCCCCTCTCCTTCACCATTTTCACTATCATCATCAAGACCACCAGTTTGTTTCTCGATACCAGATAAAGCAAAAATGGAAGCATGCTTTACTGAAATTGTAAAGTTATTGCCATTAATCATTAATGAAAGCTCTTCCCAGGCATTTGCAGAGCTATTAAACCACCACCCTTTAAGTTTTTCTAAGTCTCTTAAACCAAGATATTCTATTGTAATGTTTAATTCCTTCAGATTATTCGTTTCATTTAAAAAGACTTCAATAAATAATAGATCATCATCCAGATTAAGTGCTGATGGATTTAAAATGCTACTGTAATAAACAACGATGGTATCTCTAGTTAAATTAAAAGAAAAATTAACTCTATACTTGTTCGTATCGATTGGATTGATTTCACGGGCATTTATACCTGCTGAAAGATATTCTGGACTTCCATGTTCATGAATAATTATCTTGAAAATTGCACTACAATAAAGTAATCCAAGATCATACGCTCGAACTTCTAGCCAGTACTCACCACAATCTAATACAATCTTATTTTGGATCACTCCACTTGTTTCATTGATTTTAAATTTACTCGTGTCATTTATCCAATAATGATCAATTCCAAAAAGATCTGTAGCATTGACATCATAGAGAATATCCAGACCATATTTGACGATTTGGGTTTCTGGTTCTTGTATCCAAGTGGGAGCACTTAGATCCTGCACGATAATTTTAAATTGTACATCACAATAATTATTACTTGCATCAAACGCACTGACATTGACCCAATAGACTCCAACGAGGAGCTGAGTTATATTTGTAATTACTCCAGAAGAATCAATATTAAAAGTGCTAGAAGCATTTATCGAATAATGATCGATTCCACTAGTATCTGTGGCGTTTACATTATAGCTAAAGGAATCTCCGAATTTTATCGTTTGGTCTGAAGGAACCTCTATCCAAGTTGGTGGTGTATTTTTATTGACAATAGTACTGACAGAACCCACATTTCCTACCACATCCTCAGCATAAAACGTGAGGTTGACTGATCCATCTGACACTCCAATCCACTTATCCGAATCAATCGTTCCTGATAAAGGTGTAAAATAAATGTTTTCACTATTATTTATAGTATACCAGCGAGAAACGATTGTATTGGTCTCAGTAATATCTATTTGATAATCTGGAGGTATTGCTCCATATATATCAAGGAAAGTTGGTGAATTAATAGTAATTATAGGCACTTGAGTGTCTCTTATAATATCAACACTATCATAACCTTCATTTCCTGCGTGATCATTTGCATAAAAAGTAAGAGTGATGGTACCTTGTTGATCACCAGCCGCCCATGCACCCGAATCAATCGTTCCCGAGGGGGAACCAGTGATGAAATATTTTGTTGGGCTGCCTCCTACGAGATACCAAGTCTCATTAAGATTATTTTCAGTAATAGATATAGAATAACTTGGAGGGCTTGATGAATATATCTGACTATTAGTCGGGGATGTAATTGAAATGCTTGGATCAATAGTATCTTTTATAACTGTTACAATGGAATATGTGCTGTTTCCAGCCCCATCATCTGCAGAGAAATTGAGCAGGACGTTTCCATCTGGTTGGTAACTCCAAACAGTTGAATCAATCGTATCAGTTCCATCTGTTGAATATGGTCCATAACTTCCAACAGTATATTGCTGATTAATTGTGTATGGAGGTGTAAAATAAATATCAAATGAAGGTGGATCTTTAAAGACTTGATTATCAATCGGATTATTTATATGAATATGGACTTCGTCAATGGATACCCAAATACAATAACTGACATCTTCCGTAAATGTAGCATTAAATATCATCCGATATCGTGCCGGATCCTTCCACGGGTGCCAAAATCCTCCTGGATCTCCATAGTATATGAAATTGCTCCAATGTTCTATCATTTTATTGGATAGCGCAATCCTTCCAGGTTCATTTTCTGGAGTCCAAGCAGTAGAGTTTACTGGCCAAGCTTCATGGGCTGCTATGTTACCAAATATGAATGGAAGATCCATTCCATGAGACGCTCCAATACTGTCATTAAGTGGATAAGGCATTGCTTTCCAACAGAACATGTAAGTAAAAACATCATCTCGGTGCTGGCTCATTAATTCTGCAGGTATGTCTACGCAATACAATCGGATATTCTCATTATCTAACCCTGCAGAAGCATTAATCGCTTGGATGAGATTTATTTCTTCTGTTGTTAGTCCTGATGAAGCCAGAAGGTCACTCATTGCAATCGTAAAATTATCTGGAAGGCCTCTTCTAAACATTGAATCATAGTATTCACCTTCATCCATCATTTGAGCCAAGAATATCTTAACTTCTTCCTCACAACATCCAATTATAGTAGGTACTTTAATATAATCTCCCGAATTTAATTTTTCAAGTGCATCCTCAGCAACAACATATCCATCTCCAAACATGCTTGGAATGGACATTACACCCTCTAATCCTGCTTCTGCAGATTGGTTTTTACGACATTCGAAGAGATCTACCATATCGGCGTTCATAAGCCAACTTCTAAAATTTTGTCCATCTCCCCATAATATCTCATCATCAACCATATCACATGCTTCATCTTCATCCATTGCTGTACCATTATAAACTAAATATTGTGCGCATATGGTTTCAACTGGCATAATTCCTTCATCCATCTCTGTTGATAGCAATCCTCCGCTCTGAATAACCGCTCTGTGAAAGAGAGGATCTCCCACATCAAAATATGCTTGTTTTAAATAAGGGGATGTGAGGAGCGAATAAATATTCCAGCCTCCCGCGCCTTGACCAGCGATTGTTATTCTATCTTCATCTCCACCAAAATTTTCTATGTTATGTTTTACAAATTTAAGTGCATGTATAATGTCTAGTATAGCAAAGTTCCCAGAATTATCTAGAGGATCCCATTCAGGAGTCTCAGGATTACCTTCCTCTCCAAAAGCCCAATGATACATCCAGCCTACTATCTCCAACCTATAGTTAATTGAGACAACAATACAGTTTGCATTGTTTGCCAAGTTTTCACCATGATACATTGGCCAATTAGCTTGTCCAACCACGTTTCCACCACCATGAATCCATAAATATACGGGAAGATTACTGGGCAGACTTCCATCTTCTTGTTTTGGCGTCCAGACGTTCAAATATAGACAATCCTCGCTTCCAATTACATTAGTGTTCAGTATATCCTCTTCATTAGTAGTACCCATCCAATTAGCAAATTGCATGCAAGGTTCAGAGAACTCCGTTGTCATGCGTATCCCACTCCAGGGATCTGGATCTTGTGGTGATCTCCATCTTAATGATCCAATGGGTGGTTTTGCATAAGGAACACCAAGCCAAGAATAAGTATCATCATCCCATTCTTTACCTTTCACAGTTCCATATAAAGTATCTACTTCTAAAGGTTCTTCTTTAATGGTGTAAAATCTACCTGGATCTTTTTGGTTATTATATTCCGTGGCAATCCAATCTGCGGAACGAGCTCCCGTAGAGATGCGAATCTCATCCATCTTACCATACCAAGTATTGCCCCCTGTTCCACCACTTTGACCAATCATTAAAGGATTATCATTATCTTGTACGGGTGTAATTGAAACATTGCCCCTTGATACACCATCTCTATAGGCCGTAACATTCGTTCCATCATAAACGATAGTAACTTGATGCCAATCCCCCGTAGACCAAGAGGTTGTGAAATTTTGTATTTGGGTGGGGTTACTATCGCTTCCTAATATTTCAATACTATCATCATCATCATCAACTAGACTTACTGACCAACCATCAGAATCAGACCAAAGCTCTTTTTTATCGAATATTCTATTAGATTCATTGTAGGTTGTTCCAGGAACGTACCCCGGCATTACTTGTACCCATGCTTGGACCGTGAAATTACTCCCAAGATCCAAGCTACTTGAATCTGGTATGTAGAAATCATCAGTAACATCATTAAATTCAAACCCGTTACCAATCTGACTGTTAACTTGATCGTCTGTTTCCATGCTTGCGTCAGAAGTCCCGTCATTATCATAGGATGTGGAATCATTTATTGTTCCAGAAGGATCCTCAGACAAGTGCCAAACACCCTTATAATTAGAGTTCCATACACTTTCAGGATTCTGTTGGGATGACATTGTGGAATTTCCATAATACATCCTTATCACTGTATCAGTTGAACAGGATAAGGAAGGAACATTAATCCAAGCCTCTAATTGAGCATGGGTGCTATTATAGGTCCTATTAAATCGCTCAATCTCGTGGAATAACTGTTGTCCGCCAATAAAAAACCCAATGTCATCTCCATCTGCCTGACAATTATCATGCAAGTCAGAGTCAAATAAGGAGATTAATAGGGGAAAATTCAAGAGATCGCTTGTTCCTGAGACTTTAGAATGATTAATTGTAATATTTTTTTGAAATGTAAAAAAAGATGGGGAACTTGCGATTAACTCGTAATTTTCGTTGAATAACTCTTCTGATACATTAAGAACATTTGTTTTTTGATTAGAAAAATTACTAGATAAGATCACGCTAAAAATAAGCATTGCAAGGAACATTAAAATAGACTTTTTTTTATATTTTCTAAAGATAATCTAACATCACCTCATTTTGGTTGCCCTCATAGAATTGAAAATGAAATATATAATCTGATATAAATATTTCTAATACTCTTAAACTCAAAAAGATAAAATTCTTGAAGATAATTCTTTGATAACGATTATTTGATTCTTTAATTAGCTTCATAATCCAAACATTTAATTATTTCATTTTTTTTTAAAAAGTACATATTTATCAATCATAACTTAATTTATAAACCAATTAGGAATAATTTTGAAATTGGTATAAATGTGAAATTTGAAAAATGAGAACTAATATAATCTTAAAAAGTTAATCACTATCTATTTACTTGTTTTAAAACTTTTAATGATTTATTATAGATGTCATGATTAAATATAAAATATTTTTTGTTCTTAGTAACGTTTTTTTTTAAGATATTCAAATTTTCTAGAATATCTAAATATTTTTTTGTAGTGTTGAAATTCATTTTTAGAATTTGGGTTATTTCAGTCGCTGTAATTGGAGATTGATTACTCTGAACCAATTCAATAATTTTTTTAGCTTTCTTATGTCTTAAATAGAATTGAAACTCATCAAAATCTGGATCTTGATCAAATTTAAAATATGCTTTTTGATTACCAATTTTTTTTGCTCTTACACAGTCAAATTTTTCTAAAAATTTTAAATGCCATGTTATTATATGACCTCCTATATTTAAAGCACTCATTATGCCATTAATATTTACACCAGGATTTTGAGTTATGTATTGAAAGATCTCACTTCTTTTTTGCGTTTTTAAAATATTTTGCTTTACTATTTTTTTTCCAATAACGATAATTTTTCTATCAATCAATGATTTTATATATTTCTCAATTCCTCTTTTATTAATATTCAAGTTGTTTTTTATTTGACCAAAAATATACTTTACAAGTTCGGGAATACTAAAGAATGCTTTTTTCTTAAGATATTCAATAATATGGTTATATATGGTATCTTCAATTGCATTCACTTTTTTTGCCTCAAACTGATTATTAAAGAAACTTTAATTATCTCTACTTATATATTTATTCTTTATTTAAAAATTTTAATTCTTTTCATAATTGAATGAACAATCAAAAATACTATTTTAAGAATGATGACTAAATTTTTTAATAGCTTCAATCCCTTATTTATTCTGATCGTGGTGACACATGTTTAGATTTTTCCAATTTTTTTACAACTATAGACTACACAAAATATTATAATGATTTCATAATTATTTTGTATAGAATAGATACTGTTAAAAATAACGTTCTGCATATAAAATTTAAAACACCCATATAAGGTCAATATTCTTGCCGACATTAATGAAAAGCGCTAGAAATGGTAATATTACCAAGGAAATGGAGATTGTAGCAAGAGAAGAACATGTTGATGTAGATTTTATAAGAAAGAGTCTGGCGAAAGGAAGAATTATCATTCCCAAATCAAGCAAGCGGGAATTAGAAACTCCAATTGGTATTGGAGAGGGCCTAACTGTAAAAATCAATGCTAATGTCGGTTCAAGCAAGAGAGTATTCGATATTAAAAATGAAATCGAAAAAGCTAAAATTGCCGTAAAGTATGGTGCCGACACGGTAATGGATTTAAGCACCGGTATAAGTGAAGAAGATGTTAGGAGTATAAGGAGAAAAATTTTAAAGGAGATAAATGTCCCCATAGGAACGGTGCCAATTTACCAATCTGCTCTAAGGGCTATAGAAAAGAAAGGAGCCATCATTGATTTTGCCGAGGATGACTTGTTTAATGTTATTGAGGAACAAGCTAAAGATGGAGTAGATTTTTTTACAATTCATTCAGGTGTAACGAGAGATATTGTAAATTATTTAAAGGAACATCCCCGAACTATGGGTATAATTTCAAGAGGTGGGACATTTTTGGCAGCATGGATATTAGAGAATGATTTGGAAAATCCATTTAATCGTCGATATGATTATCTTCTTGAAATGGCGAAGGAATATGATTTTACTCTATCTTTAGGAGATGGCCTTAGACCTGGATGTATTTTTGATTCAACTGATTATGCTCAGGTTCAAGAATTACTAGAAATTTCCAAGTTAGTAAAAAGAGCGTGGGCTGTTGATGTACAAGTAATGGTTGAAGGTCCCGGACATATTCCTGCAAATGAAATAGAAAGAAATATTAAGATGCAGAAATCAGTATGCGATGGAGCTCCTTTTTATGTTTTAGGTCCTCTTGTTACGGATATTGCACCGGGATATGATGAATTGGTAAGTGCAATTGGAAGTACAATTGCTGGTTTAGCAGGAGCAGATTATTTATGTTACGTGACTCCGTCTGAGCATTTAGGGCTACCAAATAAAGAAGAAGTTAAAAGAGGCGTAATAGCCTCTAAAATTGCGGCTCATGCCGTTAATATCGCAAGATACGGTAAAAAAGCATCAGATTGGGACTATAAAATGGATGTAGCACGAAAAAACTTGGACTGGGAGGGAATGATAAATAATGCAATTGATCCAGAAACGGCTAGAGATATACATTTAAGAGACGGAAGTTCTATGAAGGAAAAAGAATGTTCCATGTGCGGAGAGTTCTGTGCTATTAAAATCTTAAAAGACGCAATGGAAGCTAAAAAAAAAGCAGAAAAATAAAAATCTCTAACTATTCAATTAAATTAATTATTTTCTTGAGTTTTTTAATAATATCTTTTGAATTTGTTCCAAATAATCTAATCATTGGTTCTTTTCCTACTGAACCTTTATCCCATATTATATCAGGAACTCTTCCAGATTTATCTACACATTCTTTTATTAACCATTGCATTGTTGAGAATTCCTTTTTTTTAACCTCTTCTGGTTGAGATTCTCTAATTATTTCTTGCAAGTCCAAGTCCGTGTTTTTTTTAATAGCTTTAATTATTTCAGGGATATATTTCAAGTTCATTACAAAATTAATTGAATTATCATACTTTTTAGCAGCAAGTAATAAGCGTGCGGTATGATCAGAAACATCAAATTTAATATTTCCTAAAGCTTGAGGAAATCCGCTAATTATGGTGATCCTTCCCTCAATTGCAGCGACATCACTTTTAGACTTGGCATCAAGAGTAGAACCAGAAATATTCATGCGGACTTCAGGTATTAAACTACTAAACTTTTTAATCTCAAATATGAAATTGTAAATTTCCTTAATTTGATTAATGACATTCCGTTTTGCATCAGAAATCGTCAAGTCTAGCATCTTACCTTGGTCAGGAAATTCTATAAAATTATGGTATTGAAATTTTTCATTAAAAAATGTCTCGGCTAAATCAATTGAGTTCTCAATGGAATGTCCTAATGCTAAATATGCGGCTATAGCTGAAGAAAACACGCATCCCGTTCCGTGAATGTTATCTTTTAATATCAATCTATATTTATTATGAGTTTTAAAAACCTCATGGAAATCATTATCCGATTTTTTATTAATCAAAGATAAATCAAAAAATCCCTCATCCTCAATTTCCACGCTTTTTATGATTACGGCTTTTTCTTCATCTTTTCCACCATGCATTTTCGTTAGGATAATTGAAGCAACTTCTTTAAATTCATTCATTGTATAGGATTTATCATCTTTAATTTCCTTGTTAGAATAAAAAAATGCTTCACAAATATTAGGAGTAAGAATTTTAACACTTGGAAATAATTTTTTCTCAATTTCTAATTCTAAATCTTCGCTAGAAAGCCTTCTACCTGCACTAGATATTGTCACGGGGTCTAAAACAACAAATAACTCATATTTCTTAATATAATCAATAATAATATTTAGTGCCTTAATATCGGGAATCATACCAATCTTAACATATTTTACGGGATAAGCACTTAAAATTACTTCTAATTGCTTTTCTAATTCATCCGATAATGATTTGTATCCATGAAATTCTGTGGCAGTTTGATATGTAATTGCAGTGATTACAGAAAAAGGATGAACTCCACACCTATCAATTGTTCTAATGTCTACTTGAACTCCTGCTCCAGAAGTTGGATCTGATCCTGCAATTACTAAACAAATAGGTTTCATTTTTTAAAAAAAAGAATTTTTAAAATAATTATTTAATGCGGTCATAAGCCCATTTAGCCTTATCATCTAAACCTAAGGCTTCATATGCTTTGCCTAAATATAAAAAGGCATCGGGAAATTCAAAATTATGTTCTTTTACTAATTTAAATAAACTACTAATTGCTAAATCAAATCTTTCCCTTAGAATATTTATTTTACCCCTTAAAAATAATATATTTTGAGTTTTAAACGATGATAATTTACCATCTTCTAAAGCTTCGAGCCTTTCTAATGCACCATTATAATCTTTTTCCTTTGCCAGATTCTCAATAACTTCAATATTTTTTAAAAATAATATTTCTTCGGTAATTTTTTCAATTTTTTCTATGTTTTCTTGCTTTTGTTGGCGTTTTATTTCATTTTCTTTAGCCATTTCTTGTTCTTTAATATATGACTGATAATTAGCAATTATTTCAGAAGAATATTCTGTATTACATAATGGACATTTCTTAGAATGAGTTATCCATTCTTTTAAACATACATCATGAACTGGATGCTCACCAGGGCATTGCACTAAAACGTCATTCTTGGTGATGTCCATATGGCATATAAGACAACGTGGCATTAGTTTTTGGGGTTTCTTGTTATATATTTATATATTAAGTATTACTTGTAAGCAAAAAAAATATTAAATAAATAATAAAAATAACTATTTTTAATTATTTATATATTGTATAATATTAGTTTTTTTTAAGTGTTTATATTAATTTATCTGAGAGTGATTATTCAAATGTCAGTTAATAAAGAAATGCTTTTTAGTACATTATTAAACAATTATTTAGAAGTTAATCGAGATGTTCAAGCCATAATTGTATCAGATAAAGATGGTTTAATAATTTCTGGTGAAAAACGTGAAGATGTTAACATGGAAATCGTTTCAGTCTTAACCGCAATTGTAAATCCTATCCTAGAAAGGATACGTGACGAATTTGCTTTTAAACAATTTGGAACTGCCAGTTTTGACACGGATAATCATAGGTTATTATTAATATTAATCGACGAGAAAACAACTTTAAGTATCGTGATTGATGTAATGGCATCTGTAGATAAGATCTCTCCTTCAGGGTATTTTCTTGCCGAGAAATGTGCACAAATCCTCACTTTGGAAGAGGGACAAGAAATACAGTTATCTGTTCCTAATTTCGAATACGGAGCAAAAGAAGCAGAGAGATTAAAAGGCCAAATATATCAACTTAGGTTAGACGGTGGTATGTATCGCTTTAAGTTCATTATAATTGGAGAACATGAAGTAGGGAAAACCTCGATAGTTCGGCGATTCGTGGAAAAGAGATTTTCTTCCGATTATAGGGCTACAATAGGGCTTAATATCTTGACACATTCTTTTAAATTATATGGAAATCAAATCAGTTTATCTCTTTGGGATATTGGAGCCCAAGATTATTTTAGACGATTTAGGCGAACATATTATTCAGGAACTCAAGCAGCTTTCATCGTTTTTGACTTGACAAATCAAGAGTCTTTTAATAAGTTAAAAAATTGGCATGAAGAATTAGAGGAATTCATTGAAAATAAAGATTTACCCATTGTAATCGTTGGAAATAAATCAGATTTGGAAGATCAGCGAGTTATTGATTATCAAGAGGCAGTAAAATTAAAAAATGAATTCTCTCATAAATTTATTTCACATATCTCGTACATCGAAACATCTGCTTTAACTGGAGTGAATGTTGAAGATGCCTTTAGTCTTATCTCTTATCATTATATCATGAAAGCAAAGGAAAGAGAAGAAGAGAAACTTCAAGAGATTTTGATTGAAGAAATTCATTCAATTTTTAAAAAAAAAAAGAATTTAATCTTAACTTTCTTTTCAGAAAGTTCATACTGGAGTCCAGGGATACAAGTCTTAACCGAAATCGAGAAATTAGGCCCTAAGAAGAATCTAAAAAACGAGATGGAAGAGAAAATATATGGATATGAAAGCGGCTTAGTTTTAAAAAATTATCTTTATGATATGATTGAAGTATCTGACTCAGATGGAGTATTTTGCATATTTGATGCTCGAAAGAAGGAGCATATTGATCCAAAGTGGAAAGAGATTGTAATTAATATACTTGAAAATATTAATGAGAATAAAGTTATTTTAATCGGAATTAGATTCGATCCTAATAAAACAGAATGGTCACAATTAATGGAAGAATTCAACATTAATGAATATTTAGAGAAAAAAATGGTTTCTCTCTTATTCTTTAAAATAGGGGATGAATATCGCTTAGAAATCCATGACCAGCTTCAAACAATGCTTCAAACCATTAATAATCTAATCTAATTTTACAATAAACTGCCAGATATGTTAAGTACGATTAAAACTTTATCCTAATTTTATTTTATTTATTTATATTGTTTTAGAAAAGATTAAATTCTTATTTCTTTTTATAAAAAGAAAAGGAAAAAAAGATTTTATAATGAGTTCTAAAGAGCAAGTATATACTAAATTATTAAAAAACTTTATTGTCAACTATGATGACCTCAAAGCAATTACCATTATAAATGAAAGAGGAGATATTATTGCGGGTACAACAACAGGAGATGGTAAAACAGATAATCTTTCAATTCTTAGTAAAATAATTAACCCAGTTTTAGAAAAAGTACGCAAGGAATTTACTTTTAAAACATTTGGAATGGCCTCATTTGATATTGATGAATATCGGTTACTTTTTATCTCTATAAATGAAAATACTGTTTTAAGCATAATCTTGGATAATGTCGCCTCTATTGATAAAATCTCTCCATATGCATTATTTTTAGCTGAAAAAGTCGCCCAAATCCTAACGACAGAAGACTATGAGGCAATCCAATTAACTATACCTAGCTTTCAATGTGAATCAGAAACAACTGAAAGACTGAAACATCAAATATATAAGGATAATATAGATATTGGTAGAAAATATCATTTTAAATTCATAGTTATCGGAGATAGTGCAGTTGGTAAGACTTCGCTTGTTAGACGATTCGTAGAAAACACGTTTTCTTTAAATTTTCGGGCGACCCTAGGATTGAATGTTTTATCTTATGAATTTGAACTTCTTGGAAATGAAATTAATCTACTTCTTTGGGATATTGGAGGACAAGAGTTCTTTAAAAGATATAGACGAATGTATTATGAAGGTGCGCAAGCAGCACTCATTATATTTGATATAACAAATTATAAATCTTTTGAACACTTAAAGGATTGGTATGATGAATTACAGAATTATATGAATGGTGCTGAGGAATTTCCAATTATAATAATAGGTAATAAAATGGATTTAAAAGAGGAAAGAGTAATTCACTATAAAGATATCTGGAAAATTGGAGAAGTCTTAAATTTAGATGATTTATCTAAAGTGACATATATAGAAACAAGTGCTTTAAATGGTAATAATGTTAAAGGCGCATTTTATTTATTAATCTACCAATATCTACAAAAGAAATTTAAATTCAAGAAAAATGAACTAAGAAATAACTTATGTTTAAACATTTCTAATATTCTAAAGAAAAAGTCAAGATTAACCTTAGCATTTTATACAGAAAATCCTTATTGGAGCCCTCCTCTCCAAATACTCACCCAGATAAGGATATTGGGAGAATTTAAGATTATTACAGATGATATTAACGAGAAAATAATCGAATGTTCAAATGGGTTGATCTTAAAAAACTATACTGGGATGGTTGGAGATTTAAACAATGTTGATGGTATATATTGCATTTTTGATGCGAAAGATAAAGAAAATATTGAAGCCCGTTGGAAAGAACTGATTGTTAAGATTATAGAAGAAATAAAAGAGAATAAAATCGTTTTAATCGGAATCCTTGTAACTAAAGATGTCAATTGGTCCAATATAATTAAGGACTTAGTTGTTCCCGATCATCTAAAGAAAAAGAAAATCAATTATATGATTTTTAAGATTGATAGCGGAAAACAATTGGATTTCTATGATCAATTAAATATTCTATTAGAAAGCATAGAATATTCTATTTAATTAAGGATATTTACTTTTTTAATTTATAATCTCCTTTATTTTTTGGGATATCGCCTCTCCAACATCACTAGTGCTTGAAGTTCCACCCAAATCATAGGTTCTAACTTTATGTTCTTTTAATATTAATTTAACTGCTTTTTCAATTAAATTAGAACCGTTCTTCAAATGTGAATCATTGTTATTTTTCATTGATAACCAATCTAACATCATTTGAGTTGCTGAAATTGTTGCTATTGGGTTGATAATGTTTTTCCCCGCGTGTTTTGGCGCAGAACCGTGTATTGGCTCAAACATTCCATATTTGTCACCTACATTTCCGCTAGCCGCCATTCCCAGACTCCCTTGGAGTACTGCTGCAAGATCCGTGGCAATGTCACCGAACATATTTGGAATTACGCAAACATCAAACCATTCTGGAGTGCGAACAATCCATTGAGTAAAGGCATCGATAAATGCATAATCTTCTTGAATATTAGGGTATTTTGAAGCAATTTCCTGGTAAATCTTTCGGAATAACTTGCAACCGGCAGTTACATTACTTTTATCTACACATGTTACTCTCAGTTTTCCATCTTTTGGAGAACCTTTATTTCGTCTTTTACAATATTCAAATGCGAAAGTAATCACTCTCTCGGAACCTTTTCTTGTAATTAGCCTGCAATCAGTTGCAACTTCAACTGATTCATTTCTATTGAGATAACCATGCGTATCGGCATATAATCCTTCTGTATTTTCCCGAATTGACACGAAATCAACATTTTCTGGTTTCCATATTTGCCTAAACTCGCCTGAAATTTTATGCTGAACTCCTTCATATAAATTAGTTGGGCGAATATTCGCATAAAGATCCAATCCAAACCTTAATCCAAAAAGGACTTCAAGACCTACCATTTTTCCATCCGGATATGAGACGGTTTTTCCGGTAGCAGGATCGGTCCAACCTATTGCACCTAATAGGATTGCATCTGACTCATTTTTGCAGGTTTCATATGCCTCTATCGGCCACTCTTCCTTTTTATTCGTCTTTAACCAGTACTGACCCCCACATTCATATTCAATAAACTCAAAATTTATATTATTTGAAACTTCTTCAATTGTACGTAAGACTTTTAATGCCTCAGCCATTATTTCAGGTCCAATGCCATCACCTGGCAGTACTACTATTTTATAACTTCCCATTTTATCTCACTATCTTGATTTTATCATAATTCTCGCTGTTATATATACAAAAATAAAATGTTAAAAAAAATTTTTTATATTTTAAAAAGCAGTATTCTATTTTTTCAAACGGTTTTTTACTTTTTCCGCAATTAAATTTCCCATCTCTTTAGTTGAAAGAGTTTCCAAATCTCGATCTTCTATATCTATAGTTCTACCCTCATTTAAAGCATCCTCAACCGCATTTTCAATCTCTTTTGCGATTTCAGGGTGTTTAAACGATTCTTGTACCATTAATTTCACGCTAAGAATTGTACCTATTGGATTCGCTATTCCCTTTCCTGCAATATCTGGAGCAGAACCGTGAATTGGCTCGTACATGGAAACCTTACCTGGATGGATGTTTCCACTTGAGGCCATTCCCATGCTTCCAATGAGAAAGGCACCCTCATCACTTATGATATCGCCGAACATGTTGCCCGTGACAACGGTTTGGTAAGAATAAGGCGCACGGATTAACCATTGGCAAAAAGCATCCACATATATATCTTCAGTTTTTAGATCGGGATAGTCTGAAGCAATTTCATGGAAAATTTTACGCCATAATTGACTTGGATTTAAAAGATTTGCTTTATCTACTGAGGTTATTTTATCATGATAATTTTTTTTCGCAAATTCAAAAGCATATTTAATGACACGCTCGCAACCTTTTCTTGTATATCGCATTATATTATGTGCTTCATCATCCTTCAATTCTCCAACCTTCATATATAAGCCTTCAGTATTCTCTCTAACAAACGTAATGTCAATTCCTTCACCTAAATATTCTTCCTTTAATGGACACCTATCTCTAAGGACATTATATAGTTTAATTGGTCTTAAATTTACATACAGATCAAGGCCCTGTCTAATACTAAAAATTGCATTTTCCGCTACACCTTGAGGAAGTCCAGGAATTCCAATAGCTCCAAATAATAATGCATCAGAATTCTTGATGGTTTCAAATGATTTTTTTGGTAGGCTTTCTCCATGCTCCTTCCAAATCATACCTCCCGCTGGCGCCTCTCGGTACTCAAAATCGAGTTCAGTATAATCTGCGATAATCTTTAATACTTTTACTCCCTCTGGTACGACTTCTCTTCCCACACCATCTCCAGGTGTAATCGCAATATTTTTTTTCATTTAATAATCCCTCAAAAGCGTGTTAATTAATAGCTCTTATTTGATTGTACTTAATTGTAAATGATCATTAATTTTTCTTAATTAATTGTTATCATGCATTAATGCTTATGATGTTTTGTATGACCGCCAGCAATCATAAAATAAGTTCTTTTTTCTATTAGGTTTTTTAATGATACTTTTAATCCATCAGGTATGAAGAACACCTCACCCTCATTTAAGATTATTTCTTCATCTCTGAAAGTAATCTGGATTTTTCCATCAATGGAATAAATAATCTCCTCATGACCCCTACCCGGGCCTATATTTCTGCCCGACTCTCCAGATTCTAAATAGCAAAGCCCCAAATAAACATCTTTTATATCTTTATTAATTTTTGCTCCATAAAAGAACTCCTTATCTTTAGAATTATGACATTTTTCCTTTAAATTATATTTTATACTTTTAACCTTCATTATAACAAACAACTCCTATTAATGACATCTAATCTTATATGATATTTAATTTAACCTAGAACGTTTTTAAAATCTATCTATATCTCTTTTTTTAATTAGAAATTTGCATAAATTTCATTATTGTTAATATTTTATTTTAGTTTCACTTGAAATTCTATAGATTTAAATTCCTCAATTCAATCGACCACATTTTTCAAAATAAAAAAAAATCTCTGATCTAACGGCTCAGAACTATCTCTACCGCTTTTCTTCCAAGACTTCGCAATTTTGTCGATCGAACGAACTTTAAAACTTTATTAACCCAAACATATTATATCGAAAAATGTGCGCAACCTTTAAATATTTGAAAGCAGTATTATAATATAATAAAGTTCAAGTTAAAAAATATGGACTTAAAAAAAAATTATTTTAAAAATTAAAAAGTGGAGGAATGATTAGTTATGGCAAAAAAGATTTTTGCTTGGAGTCCAATCCGAAAATTAATGAAGGATAATGGTGCTGAAATGGTTGCACGAGATGCTGTAGACAGTTTAATTAGTTATCTTGAATCTGTCGCTAAAGGAGTGACCAATAAAGCATTAGAAATGACTCGACATGCAGGAAGAAAGAAACTTACTGTCGAGGATATGGCTCTAGCAATGAAATTAATGTAAGAATAAGAACTTTAAAATTAATATTAAAAAAAAAACTTTCTTTTTTTTTATTTCCTATTTTTCACTTGTTTTGGATGTTATTTCCCTTTCTCTTGTATATATCATCTTTTTTGCAAATATAACGATGCCCACCATTAGTCCTGCTACTCCAGAAATTACGATTAAAAACATAAAATTAGTAGCTGTAGGATCTATACTTTCAGGTTCAACCGTAAATGTATATTTTTCAATAGCAATATTGCCTGCCGAATCAATTGCCCTTAATGTTATCTCATGTTCGCCCAAACTGACATCCTCAAAGATATATTGAGTATCATCAAGATTTAAAGCAATCCATTCTTCATCATCTAATTTAATTTTAAGTGAGAAAATATTTGTTGTAACCTCCTCAACTGTCCATTGGATTGTAACGGATGCCACATTAGTTATATCTTCAATCTCACTAATTTCAAAATCCATAATTTCAATAGTAGGCTTAGCTGTATCAACTGTAAATGTAACGGTTTCAGTGGAATTAATATAACCTAGAGTGTCATTAACAAAAATCCGGATGGTATGAATACCATCGGAAAATATATAAGTATCATTATAGTAGAGATTTCCTGCATGAAGCACCAGAGTTACATTTATCGTATTATCAATCTCTGCTAAAACCGTATCTATTGAGGATCCACTCTCTATTATCGTCGCATTAATGTATAAGTGAGAATCTTTATAGAATGTGTCTGTAGGATATTGGATGACCACAGAAGGCGCAGTTGTATCGACGGTAAAAATAATGGATTCTGTTGAATTTATATTCCCTGTTGAGTCATTAGCAAAAATTCGGATTGTATATTCTCCATCTGAGAAAATATATGTATCATTGTAATATAAATTTCCTGAATAAGGAACGAGAGTAATGTTCAGCGTATTATTTATTTCTGCAAACACCGTGTCTATTGATGTCGTGAGCTCGATTACGGTTGCATTGATGTCTAATTGAGAGGTTGTATAGGTTGTAGCCATAGGATGTTGGATGACCACAGAAGGCGCAGTATTATCAACCTTAAATATAATTGTTTCTGTAGAATTCATGTTTCCTTCTGTATCATTTGCAAAAATTCGGATTGTATATTCTCCATCTTGGAAAATATAAGTATCATTATAATATAGGTTTCCTGAATAAGAAACGAGAGTAATGTTCAGCGTATTATTTATTTCTGCTAAGACCGTGTCTATTGATGTCGTGAGCTCGATTACGGTTGCATTGATGT
>JAEOTJ010000414.1 GCA_016839905.1 Promethearchaeota archaeon
GTTATTTTATACGAACCTACAGTAGCCCCCCTCGTTCCAATCTCTTCTTGAGAAGCGAATAGAAATATAATATCTTTATTTAATTTGTCTTTCATCTGAGAGAGTTCCATAATTAATTTAATTAAGACAAAACAACCAGCCCTATCATCGAAAGCTTTTGAGCAAATTCTTTTATTTCCTTTTAAGGCAATGCATTCTTGCTTCATTATAATGTAATCTCCAACGGAAATGTATTTTTTAACCTCTTCGGCACTTGACAAACCTACATCAATGAATAATTCATCCATTTTAATCGGTTTCTTTCGATCTTCTTCCTTTATGAGATGGATTGGTTTTTCTCCGATAATTCCGATGATATCTTCACCTGAACTTGAATGAATGGTGACTTTTTGACCCGGAAGTATTCTTGGATTTTGACCCCCGACTTGCGAAAATCGGATGAATCCATTTTTATCTATATACCTGACCATGAATCCTATCTCATCGGTATGGCTGTCTAGTAGTACTTTTAATTTTGGCTCAACTGACTGTCCTTTTCCATTTATATAACAAAAGAGATTACCTAAAACATCTGTTTCAGTTTTATCGCAGTAAGACTCTATGGTCTTTATAATATATCCCCGAATATTACTCTCATCCCCGCTACAAGCTTGGATTTCAGTAAGATTCTTGATAATCTGGAAATCTTCTTCAAATGACATATTAATTTTTCCTTAAAATTTAATTATTAATATTTGATTTAAACTTAACAATCATTAAATTTTTTTTCTATCAATAATTCATATAAATCAAAAGTAAAATTATAATTGAAATTTAGACTTTATAGCGTGAATATAATGGCTGATAATAATCAAGAAATTAATGACTCAGAAAAAAATGAAGTTGTAAAAGATTCAGAACCTCTACAAGAAGAAAAACAGGAAAAAATAGATTCTGAAAATTCTAAAGCAAAATTTACTTTTAAATGCACTCGCTGTGATAAATGCTGTCTCGCACGAGGACCAATTCCGATTACATTTTGGGATTTAGAATCTTGGGCGAGGAAAGGAGTTGTTGCTAATTTTCTACCATATTTAGATGTTTATAATAAACCTGATGGTAGTTTTGATTTAATATTAAAGCCCTTACCTCCATCTAAAAGCGAAGATGATAAAACTAAACCACCAGAGCCCTTTGCCGATACTCCCATTTCAGAATTGTTGGATGTAAAATGTCCATTGTATAACATAGATCAAAAAAAATGCTTGGTTTATGAACATCGCCCTTTAAGCTGCCGTACATACCCCTTAGAATTTGACGGTAGCCATTTTAGTGTAGTCGATGTTGAATGTCCTGGAGTTGGAGAAGAGGGGATGACTAAAGAGGAATTAAAGGAAATGAGAGAAACTGCTAAAACTATGAATTATGAACTTACAAGGATGAGAATTGGACTACCTGTTTTAAGCCAAATAATTTCAAGCAACTTCATGAAAATGTTAATGAAACAACAAATGGAAGCAATGAGTAAGATGACTGACGAAGATAAGGCTAAATTGGACGATATCTTTAAAAAACAAGAAGGATCACACGATCACGACCACAACCACGATCACGACCATAATCATTCATAATATTTACTCTTTTTTTATTTTAGTTAGAAGAGATGAATTTATTAAAAAAAAAAGGATTTCAAATATTTATTTTTCACGAGAATTGATTATTATATTAATCTAACTGACTTCTTAAATCCTCAAGTCTTTTTGTCGTTTCTTCATATTTTTCTCTAGTTTCTTTCATAAATTTTATGTAATCTTCTTGAGTAATTCCTCCCTGTTTATATGATTCCTCTAGACTCATGAAATATTCCTCTAATTCTCTTAAATATTCTTCTAAAGCTTTAATTTTTTTTACGAGTTCAGGCGATCCTTCAATATCTTTTTCAGATATGGGTTGTTCTTCCTCTATTTCACCGATCTGTAATTCCTCTCCACATGACCAACATTTCTCCCCTCCTTTTTTTAGTGCCTGAGCACATTTCAAGCAATATCTTGTTTGGCATTTTGGACATATATAACTAATTCCTAGGATTGCTCCCTTATGTACAATGCATACAATTTTAGCTGCTTCAATGTCCATTTCTGATTCTGTTTTCTCAATTTCCTTTAACTCCTCTTCTGTAAACTCTTCTTCTTCATCAACAGATTCATAACTATCATAAGCAAATTTTCCTTTCTTTGCTTTCTTTCCTATTTTGGGCACCGCCTTTTTTTCATCAATACCCTGGTACTCATATGCTTTTCTTCTCGCTTGAACCTTTTTTTTCTTTGCTTTAGATTGCTTACCAATAACAGACTTTTTTACTATGAATGCTCCACCTGTGGATACAGCTCCAATAATCATTAATATGATAAGAATAATTATCATAAAATTGGGGGGATCTCTATCCTTTTTGACTGAGGGCGTGGTTTTATAGACTGAGATTGTAGTGGAATTAATATGACCTGATGTATCTCTTATGTAAAAAATAATCGTTATGAGACCATCTGGTAGTGCATCCCATACACTCAAATCGATTGTACCGGAAGAATCGCAGGAATAATTGGTCGCACCTCCATCAACTGAATACCAAATTGAATCAATATTTTCTTCATCTATATCAAGTGAGAAGCTAGGAGGCCCTTCAAATACTTGGTTGGGGATGATATCTGTAATTGAGATATTCGGGACGGTTATATCTTTTATAATTAATACACTGTCTGAGCCAACCTGATTTAACGTATCATTTGCATAGAAAATTAGTGTAATATTTCCTTCTGATGCAGAAATCCATGCACCCGGGTCGATCGTGCCATTAACAGTAATCGTGAAGTTTGTCACTCCTCCATCAATCGTATACCACGTTGTATTTTGATTTGGCTCATTTATTTCAACTATAAAGGAAGGGGCAGCATCAAATCCTTCACCATCCATGGGATTATGAATTGTAACATTTGGATTTGTAGTATCTTTTATAATAGAAATACTATTAGACCCTATATGGCCCATTGTATCATTAGAATAGAATATAAGCGTAATTGTTCCGTCTAAAAGAGCATTCCATGCACCCGGGTCGATCGTGCCATTCACAGAAATCGTGAAGTTTGTCACTCCTCCATCAATTGAATACCAAGTTGTATTTTGATATGACTCATTTATTTCAATTGTAAAAGAAGGAACATTGTCAAATACCTCATTATTCTTGGGTGAATTAATCGTAATAATTGGATCAGTAGTATCCTTTATGATAGAAACACTATCAGATGAAACATGCCCTGCCGTATCATTTGTATAGAAAGTAACCGTGAACAAATCCTCAGAAAGCCCTAACCATGCGGCCGAGCCAATCGTGTCGGAAACACTGCAGGAATAATTAGTCATGCCACCATCCACAGTATACCAAATCTCATCTTGATTAATTTCAGTTATGGAAAGCGTAAAATCAGGAGGATTACTAAATATTTGGTCAGCTATAGGACTCAAAATAGAAATGCTTGGAGCTATCGTGTCTTTTATAATAGAAACATTATCATAACCTAAATGTCCTAATTGATCTTTAATATAAAATTCCAGCATAACCGGTCCATCTGAAGCCAAACCCCAGGACATAAAGTTGATCGTGTCATTTATTGTTGTTGTCCAGTTATTTACACCTCCATCTATGGTATACCAGATCGTATCCTTATTTGGTTCAGTGTAAGTTATAATAAAGTTAGGTTCATTATCAGATGCTTCATTAACTGTAGGTGAATTAATTGTAATTATTGGATCAGTCGTATCTTTTATAATGATAATGCTATCAGATCCTAAATGTCCAACTTGATCTATAATATAAAATTCTAGCGTTATGGGTCCATCTGAAGCGAAATCCCAAGATACTTGTTTGATCGTGCCATTTGCCGTTATATTCCAGTTAGTCACTCCCCCATCTATGGTATACCAAATAGTATCATTATTTGGTTCAATGAAAGTTACCGTAAAGATTGGCGTGCTTTTAAAAATATCGTTGTTATTAGGTGAATTAATTGTAATTATTGGGTCTGTCGTGTCTTTTTTAATGGTAATACTATCATAACTTATATGTCCAGCTTTATCTTTAATATAAAACTCTAGCGTTAAATTGCCCTCCTCTGCAGCCCCCCAAGCTAATGAATCTAAAGTGCCATTATTTGTTACTGTGAAATTATATAATCCTCCATCTATGGTATACCAAATGTAATCCAAATTGATTTCAGTATAAGTTATCGTAAAGGCTGGTATGGGGTCAAAAACATCGTCGTTATTAGGAGAATTAATTCCAATTATTGGATCGACAGTATCCTTTATGATAGTGACACTATCAGAAACAGTAATACCATCTGTTCTATTTAAATAAAAAGTTAATGTAATTGGCTCTTCTGATGCGGCATCCCAGGCTAATGAGTTTAAAGTGCCATTGGCAGATACTGTGAAATTATTTATTCCCCCATCCATTGTGTACCAAATAGTATCTAGATTTTGACCACTAAGGATAATCTCATAATTTGGATAAGAATCAAATACATCATTTAGTTTTGGATTATTAATTGAGATTGCTAAAATCGACAAATCTTTATCGATAAAGACATAAGCATCTCCAATGTTTCCTGAAGTGTCATTTGTATAAAAATGGAGCGTTACCGTTCCATCAGGTTCGCCATACCATGCATCAGAGTCGATCATACCAGTAATAGATGAGATATAATGTTTGGTAATGTTGCTCCCAACGGTGTACCAAATACTATCATTATATAATTCATTAATGGTTATAGAATAATCAGGAGGTCCAGCAAATATTTCACTTGGTGTTGGGGAAATAATTGTTATTATGGGGGCAGTTGTATCCTTTATGACTGTAACATTGGCAGTTTTATAATGGCCTATAGTGTCATTTACATGGAATGTAATCGTTACATTTCCTTCTGATTCACCATACCATGTAATTGAGTTGATAGTGCCATTAGAAACAATTTCATGCTTAGTAGCATTACTGCCAACTATGTACCATATAGTATCTATATTTGCTTCAGTTATATTAATTGTAAAGTCAGGGGGATTAGAATTATATTCATTAGTTATTGGCGAAATAATTGAAACAATGGGGGCTATAGTATCCTTTATTATAGAAACGATATCAGAACCAATTTGCCCAACTGAATCGTTTGCGTAAAATGTTAGCGTTATAATCCCATCAGAAAGAGCTACCCAAGCACCAGAGTCAATTGTACTATTTGAAGTGATTATATATTTAGTAGATCCTCCATTTATTACATACCAAATCTTATCTTGATTTAGTTCGGTTATTGTTATATTAAAAGAAGGACCATTCTCAAATATTTCACTATCAGTAGGAGAACTTATCGAAATGATTGGGGATATTGTATCTTTTATTACAGTAACATTGGCAGAATTGACGTGACCTAATGTATCGTTTGCATAAAAAATAAGCGTTATATTTCCCTCCGGAGCATTATTCCAAGTATTTGTTTCAACAGTAACTTGACCATCATAAAATTCACCTGAATAAGAACTGAAGGTATACCACCTTTCATCAAGATTTGGATCTACAACACTAACTTCATATATAGGACTATTTTTAAATGGCATATTTTCTATTGGTAATATTATGGATATACTCGGAGAGGTTGTATCTTTTTCTATTGA
>JAEOTJ010000415.1 GCA_016839905.1 Promethearchaeota archaeon
CGTAGTCCCTACGGTATGGATGAATTTGGTTATCATTCATCTAAATATAGATAAGGGGATGAGTCTTAAAAAGTAAGAAGGGGTGGGGAATTATTGATTTGTGCAAAATTCATCCCCCTCCTAAATATATAAAGGAGGGGATTTTCTTTAGCTTTAATAATAAAAAGATCCATAAATAATAATTATTAAAACAAATTTTAAGAAATAATAAAGAATATATTAGATTATTTACATTTTGAATATTGTATTTTTTTAAATCGTAAAATCATTAAAATATATAAATATTAAGAATTAACTAGAAAATTAACTAGAATCTAAATTTTTAAAAAGTTGTGAATGTTATGAATGCTCGCATATCAGATGTTGTCGATGAGAATAAGGTAATCATTAAACCACTTGCATATTACAAGATGCTTATTCACGTTCTGCGTTTTGGTTCGAAAGTGAGAGATAAGAGGACTTATAAGGAAGTTATGGGGATGTTAATAGGTCGTCTTGATGGAGAAGGAGAAATTAGAGATGTAATTGTTGAAGATGCCGTGCCTACATCTCATGGTGGCTCAATAGAGGTTGCGTTCTCCTTAGAAGACTATGCAACTTATGAAACGATAAATATAGAAGCGGCAGAGAAAAATATGTTTATTGTTGGCTGGTATCACTCACATCCTGGATTAAATATCTTTTTTTCTTCAACCGATATTAAAAACCAACTTGGCTGGCAAACTGAATTAAATCCTAGTGGAATTGGGATAGTTTTTGACCATACATATTTGGAAAAGGAAAAAGATTTGGGATTTCGTACTTTTAGATTAGATGATGTTTCATTAGGCTCGATGTCTGAATATCATAAAGTTGAAACAATTGTTGAACCCCCAGATAATTTAGACTTTTACTTCAAAATTATGGAAATAATAAATTGTATTCATTCTAAAGAACCTCCTATTTTGGAAATAAATGAGACACCTGATATTTTTGGAGAAATTATTATCCCAGGAAAAAGTCAGATGATGCCAAAAAAACCAGAATTAGACTTAACAGGACTCATTAGTGGATTGCAAAATGGAATTTCAAGTTTTATTCAATCATCTTTTAAACCTTTTATTCAATTATTAAATAATTGGAGCCAAGATATCATAAAAAATAATATAAAAAAAAATATAAAAATACGAGATGATTTAGTCAGTTTAAAAGATCAAACTAGTGATGGACTTAGAGATATTCAAAATTCTGTTAAAAACTTATTAACTGATAAATTATATGATTTAGAGAATTATATTGATGACCGATTAGAAGTCTTTGATAAAGATCAAAAAGAGATTGAAAAGTTATTAAGTAAAACGAAACAAGAATTATTTTCTCAAATAAATCAAATTTTTGAAGAAAAGGTCGTTAATTTTATTAATCCGATTTTTGCTTTGTTTGAGCAAGGAACAACACTTGGAAAATATATTCAAGAGAATTGCTCTAAAAGTACTGAAATTTTAGGCTCTCTTCAAACTTCTATGGGAGATTTAACAATTAAAGTTAATAACCTTAAAGAATGGACTTTAAAAAAAGTCAAAGGAAGCCAAGACAAATATAAGGAACTGACATTTAATAAAATAAATACTGTTATAAATAGTCTTAATGAATTGGATGAGCAAACCAAGGAAATCACATCACAGTTAGATGATATTGCTACTAATGTAGATAACATTAAGAAAGCAGATGAAAATCAAACTGTAAATAAAACTGAAAGTAAAACAGAAAATAAGCCTGAAAATAAAACAGAAAATAAAACTGAAAGTAAAACAGAAAATATAACTGAAAAAAAAACTGAAAATAAAGATAAAGGAAGTGCCTAAAAGTATGTCAGAGAAGGAAATGGAAAAAAAGGAAACCGTAGAAATTGAAACCGTAACAAAAGGAAAAGTAATCATTAAGAAAGATGCCTTTAGAAACATGATAACTCATGTATTAAGATATGGAAGTGAGGAATTGGAAGAAAGTGAAGAGGTAATGGGAATTTGTATGGGAAAAAATGCTTCTAATGGAGATATTCTTGTTCAAAAAGCATTACCAATTACTCATGGAGATCGTGTTGAGGTTGGTTTATCAGATGAAATACATGATGATTTAAAAAAATTAAGTGTTAAATATAAGGAAAATGATTTATTTATTGTTGGATGGTATCATTCACACCCAGGGTGGGGTTTATTCTTCTCAGATACAGACATAAAAAATCATTTATTTTTTCAAAAAAAACAAACACCTCAAGCATTTGGAATTGTATTTGATCATACTCTAATGGGAAAGGAAGGAAATCTTGGATTTGAAGTCTATAGATTAAAGACCTTTAAAAAGGGTGTAGATAAAGATTATGTAAAAGTTGTTTATGAAGTAGAGATTCCAAATACATTAGAATATTTTAAATGGATTCAAAAATTTGTTGAAGATTCCCAAAAAAATGCACCAATCCTAATTAAAGAAATCAATGAAATAACAGAATCTCTTAAAGGAGATTTACAAGAGATCCCAGGAATAGAAGATCAAGATTTAGAAGAAGAAAAAGAGGATAAATATCCCCATTTAACACCTGTAATAGCGGGAGTTAAAGATGGATCCACTAAATTTGCTGAACAATTTCTGGATATTTTTAAGTCTCAGTTTGGAATGTGGACTAATGATGTTGAAAAAGGGGCCATTAAAAGCACTGAAGTCATTAGAATTTCTCTTAATCAAATGAAAGAAGCGATTTCAAATGGGATTTCTAAATTTAAAAAGACATTAATAAAAAGTTTAGAAGAAACCATCGAATCAATGAGTGATGATATATATGAATACATTAATAAAAGAGTTAAAGCTCAAGAACAGCTAACAAGTCATGTTTCTAAAATGAAACCACAATTAAGTTCTGAACCAGGGGCTCTAATAATTGATAAACTTAAGGAAACCATTACTAAAGTAGAAAATAGCGCAAAATCTTTTTATAATACCATAAATAATTCGAGTCAAGTAAATTCAAAATTAAAGGAATTAATACAATCCAATTCTAAAAAAATACCTACAATTATCGAAGAAACTGAAAAAATAAACAATGAGATTATTAATGAAGTTGATACTTCATTCACATATTTGCATGAATTAACAGATAATGAAATTGAAAAATTGAACTCTAAGATCACAAATTTTAAAGAAAAATATTCAAAAATGAAGGATAGGATTCAAAAATTACATCTAAAGATTACTGGTCCAAGTGATCCAAGTGGTCCAAGTAACTCATAACTACTCTATTTCTTTTAAGTTTTAAGATGTTTTATTTATTTTTATTAATATCGATTATATTTTAAAATCTAGTGCCTCTCCACAATTCGGGCAATATTTTTTAGGCACCTTATTTAAAAAACCACAAAAAGGACAATAAAAACCTTCTTTTTTAGACTCTGGTGATTTTATTGATGGTTCAGGCTGATCTTGTATGGTTCTACTATATCCTTGATCTTGCGGAGCATACCTATCATATTGAGTGCCCCAACTAACATTACGTGTTTTTTGATATTGATAACCTAATTCTTTACGTGCTTTACAACTCACAAATAATGGCGTAAGTAAGCATATAAATAATGGTGCAAAAATTATTTCAATTAATTGATATAAAAGATCATAAAGAATTAACATTCCGTAATTACGAGTACTTGGATTAATCCAAGATATATATAGAGAATTATTATTCCACATTAAATCTAAAATTAATTGATATATAAATTCAATAAACATTAAAAGTAAAGAACAAATTATGAGCATTCCAATTATCCTCCCAAAAGAACCTCTACTTATAGATCTCGCCTCTGATATAGGATTATCAATCTCTTCCATATTATAAGTAAAAACAGAAAAAATGTAAAATCCAAATATGATTATTCCAGGGATGAATAATAATAGAGGTATAAATCCTAAAGATAAAAATATAACCATTATTAAAATTACAAAAAATATTTTTGAATTAAATGAATTTTTAAATTCCTCAATAAAATTCACTTCTTCATTTAGATATGTTTTATAACAATAACTAGAAACAGAACACATTGCTAATATTATAAAAAAGAAATTTATTAACATACTTAATAATAACTCTAAAATGTAAAGTGAAAACCAATTAATAACTAAATTCAATTCCGCATCAGAAGGTATATAATTATAATCAGTGGATATCTTATCAATAATGGGAGACACCTGAGAATATAATACAGCTTCATTCCATTTTAAATCTGATAATAAGAAAATTTGTAAAATTATGGAAGTTATTAAAAATAAAGCCATTGGAAATATTAGAATTATATAATTTCGAGCAAATAATTGAAATCCTTCTACAACAATCTCATCAAATTTTTTATTGGCAAATCTCTGTTTATCTTCAATCATATATTTAAATATATTGGAGGTATTTTAAATATATTTTTATTAGTTTAAATCTTCCGGACAACGGGCGGTTATGGCTTTCTTTTTTATTTGATCTATTTTCTTATTTATTCTATGGATGATTTCCATTTTGGATTCTACTTCATTAAAAGACTCGAGTATTGAATCACTTGTTTTTCCACCATACAAGAGAGCTTTTTCAAAACAAAAAAGAGAAAAATCTAGTTGATTTAGTTTTTCATAACAATTTGCATAGTTTGTCCATATTGTTAAATATTGATAATCGCTTTTTGCAATCTGAAGGGCTTCTTTCAAGCATAACATTGATGAATCTATTTTATCTCCATTTAAGTAAGCATCTGCTAAATTAATCCAAGGACTTGGATCCTTTGGGTCTAATTTAATGGCTTTTTTAAAACATTCTATTGCAAGTTGAAATTTAAAAATCTTAAGATAGGCTAGTCCCAGTAAGTTATATATATATCCTTTTTTTGAGATTTGAAGTGTATTAATCAATACTTCTATTGCTTTTTTGGAATTCCCTTTCTTAAAGTATAAAAGACCTAATTTATACCAACCTAAAAGAAATTTTGGATCGAGTAAAGTAACTTTTTCTAATAATGATTCTGCCTTTTTATAGTTCAAGTTCTTCAAATATATGTTCCCTAAAAAATAATTCGCAATAAGATTTGATGGTTCAACTTCTAAGGCGGCTTTAGTTAAATCAATTGCTAAATTTGGATCCTCTTTTTGAAAAATTAAGGCTAAGTTAATTAATGCATGATTATTTTTTGGATTCCGTTCAATCGTTTTTGTAAAATATTCAATTGCACATTTATCAATATTTTTTAAAGTACAAATTTGGCCAAGCTTTTGATATGAATACCAATTATCTGGATTTATTTCAATTGCTTTCTTGAAATAATCGGCAGCATTTTTAAAATCTTCCATGAACAAATAAATAATTCCAATATAATTTAAAAAAATTGAATTCTTTTGGTCTTCCTTATACAGATCTTGGAAAAACTTTAATGCTTCTTCATATTTTTCTTGAAGTATGAGATCTTTACCCTCCTCAAAAATATTATTATTAACTGATTTCATTATAATTCAATTTGGAAAAAAATATTTCTAATCTATTTAACTTTACTAAAATAAATACTAATAATTATAAAATAATATATAATTCATACAAATTTTAAACTTGAAAATTTTGAAATATATAATTTATATTTTGGAATATTCGTATTAAGTCTCTTTAATTGATTGCTTTTTGCAATTCTGCTTAATATTCTACCAATCTTATCAACTTTAATATCTATTCCATAATTTTCTTTAAGAACAGAATTAATTTTATAAGAAGATAGAATAACAACATCAGAGATGTTATTTTCACATAATAATTTAATCGCATTACGCATTAAATTAATTAAACTCTCTTTATTAAAATGTTCAGAATCCATACTCATAAATAAAAAATTGATGTATTAATATATAAAACTTATTTTTATAACTTTTTAAGAATTGCTTTTTCTTCTAAGTTCCTTGGATTTTTTAAATTCTTGTTTTTTGATATAATACCAAAAGTATGACATGGTTATAATAGTAGAAATAGAAAATAGACAAGTGAGAAATATTAAAAAAGGCCATGGATTATCGGAATCAACCTTAATTAATACAAAATGTCTAATAATTAATTCTTTAGAAGGAAAACTCTCATTATATTGCCCAACAGAGACAATCCTTAAATAAAAAACCCCATCACTTAAATTTGATATTTGAATCCAATTATTTTCAACATATTTATAAAAATTAGCAATAGAAATATTAAAACCTTCTATCTTTGAGATATAGATTTTATAACCAATAGCATATTGAACAGAATTCCATTCAATTCTTATCAATTGGTCGTGAAATGTCAAATCAAGTGAATCAAAAATAGGTGATGATGGAATGATGTTTATTAACACATTCACGCAATTAGAAATACTTGAATTTGTAATATAATCACTCCCAATGATTATATAATAATATTTCATTCCTTGTAGTATCGTGGAATCTGCATAATTAGTATTAGATGTGTTTCCTAAAAATTGTATCGAAATGCTAGGAAAATTCTCATCGGTAATAAAATTAATATCTCTATAAATATAATATGTTTTAACCCCTATTAAAGAGGTCCAATTTAAGTAGACTACTCCATTGGGATTGGGATTTGGGATTATAGAATTTAAAACGGGGTAAATTTTGATTGAAATACAATTTGAAATTGTTGTATTCTGTATATAATTACTACCGATAACAACATAATAATACGTGCCAAAGATTGTCAGATTATCGTTGTATCGGGTGGTAGATACATTGTCTATAGATATGAGATTACTAATGTTTGTAATATAAGCATTAGTTCTAAAAATATAATAAGTATTTACACCAGGATGGGCGTCCCAATGAATAGTAATATTCCCATTGGGGCTAGGATTAGAAACAATTTCATGCAACAATGGAGCACTGGAGAAATTTAACATTATGCTCATTATTATGCTATACTTTGATGAGTTATAAAAACACAATTCAAATAGACCATGATCTTCCTTTGAGGAAATTGTAAGACTAAGAGAATTATTAAATACTTTCACTTGATAGCCAGAAATATCAGGAGCAGCATCATTCGGAATTAAGATTTCTCCTAAATTATTTTTAACATTGAATAGGGTGCCATTTTCTACTAAATTTCCATCTATATCTCTTATTTCATTAATGGTGAATATTTTAAAGTTAATATCTTTAAATAAAAATGCTGTATTATTTGTAGATAAGGAATATTTTTGATTAAAAACACCATTTTTTATCCAATTAAAAAAATAATCATTAAAGTAATTATTAGGATTAAAATAATTATTCGTAAAGTAATTTAAGATTCCGGCGGCTAATGTTTTATTGTTATATGCTAAAACACACGTGTTATTAATATCATTTTCATGATTTCCCATATAACCAACTAATCCAAAAATGGATCTATCTTCTCCAAATGATCCATTATAACCTA
>JAEOTJ010000416.1 GCA_016839905.1 Promethearchaeota archaeon
CAAAAGCATAATGTGTAGGAATCTTACAATCCATAGCTTGAGAATATTCCTCAAAATCATTAAATCCCTTAGATTTACCATCCAAAAACGCCTGAAATCGACCTTGATTATCTTTTAAATATTTCGCGTAATCTTTTTGGAGTTTATAATATTTATTTTTATGAACTTCTTTATGAAAATTGGTGGTTAAAAACTGCTTAAAATTGGAAAAATCCTCTATTTTTAAGATTAACGCCGCTAATCGTTCCACCGGCTCTTTTAAATCGGATTTCTCTAACTTTTTATTAAAAGTATAAAAATCTCCATAGGTCCCTTCTGTCTCAAAATGCCACGTGCCGAAGGAAATCCCCTCAACCACGACAAAAAAATATTCCGCTGTTTTAAATACGACTTTTTGATTGAGGCTTTCGACTAAATTAATGAAGTCAGACGTGTCCATCTTCACTATCTTGTCCTTCTCATACACGTTAATAGTCACGCGACTCTCTCTCATGTTTAAACACTTTTCCAGTTCTTATTTTTTTTTACGCTTTAATTCTTTATTAATTGGTATTCCTTTTTAATTTATCAGAATAAAACTCAACTACTAATGGTCCTAAATTTGGAAAAAATACTCGGTACTGTTTATTTAGGAGGGGGTTTTCTTTAGCTTTAATGATAAATAATACTAATATTAAAAATTAAGTAACTTCTAAAAATTTACTTTTTTCAGAATTGGTAGTATCTTCGTATTACCATACTTTTGTGGTAAGAATATTGAATTTTTATGATATAAATCTAATAATGCTCCTTATTATCGTAATTCTATTAGTTCTTTTACAAATTCTTTTAAACTTGGTATTTCCAATTCATTGATAATATCATTATAGTGTTTATGATGTGGGAATGTCTTTAGTTCTTTATGATGAGGAGCATTATCATATCTCAGAACACAAATATCTTGTTTAATAAAAGCATATGAATATTTCAATAACTTGCCCAAAAAATAGAATTCAAAGATTTCAATGTAAACTTCTTTATTTAAAACTCCTTTTAATCTAAAATGACCTGTATCTGGATTACTTTTAGTTATTTTTATGCTAATAAGTTTTAAACTCTTAAGGGAAAGTTGAGCTAACTCCTTCGAAGCTTGTTCAGCTCTCTTTAATACGCTTTTCAATCTCATTCAGCTCTTTTTCCACGTTTTGCAGGCTTTCTGATAAACCTTCCCATTCTAAAAATTCTTCTAAAAGTTTGTGATCTTCAGGTTCAGGTATTTCATTAGAGCCCCATTTTTCTTTAAATTCCTTGGTTGTCATCCCGTATTTCGATTCAAAAATAGTTAATTCTTCTAAAATCCATATCCTTAAATCAATTTTTTTTTTTATTATATCAATTTCTTCTATTAAAGTCATTGAAATCCTCTGATTTGTTAGTATCACCATAATAGTAGTAAAAGAAAAATAAAAACTTTTGGTTTAATACGAAATGTTTCATAAGGACATAAGGACAACCTTCCCGAAAATATAGGTTCCTTATCTTCATTAGAAAAGCTCATTTTAGCTAACAATTGACTGAAATTAATCCCTAAATCCATTGAAAAGTTACCTTCATTGAAAATTTTAGTTACGAGATGGAATTTCTTTATTGTCGGGCAAATTGAGCATCACTGAATTTTGCGGAAAAAAATTCAAAATCTCGTATATAAAACACAGGTATAGAGAAAACTCAGTTAGAGATAACCAAATACACCCTAATATCGAGCAAGATCCACAGATTCACTACTTTTGTAATAGAGGTTGTAAAAATAAATGGATCTTTCAGAAATGATCAATCGAATAATTTCAGGAATAGAGTATTAATTCGTTAATCTGAGAAAAATGTCATATTCGAAAGAATTCTAAAAATAAAAAAAATTATCGCTCAATCCAAGAGGTTTTTCCCTCATTTGCATCTGTGTAAAGAAGAATAATTTGTTATATCATTTAATTATACCTCAAGATTATGATGTAGATATTACAATCAATACTTTTTATTCATAAATTATCTTAAATATATGGAAAAATTCCTTAGATTATCCTATCTCCTTTTGTGTAAAAAAAAAATATAAATGATTATTATTTATAATAAATTTACTATTATTAATACGCAATTAAGTGTTCATCATGGAAATAGCAATTGAAACATTTGATTTAAAAAAATACTTTGGTGAAATCCATGCAGTTGATGGAATTAAATTAAAAATTCCTAAAGGAACTCTTTTTGGTCTATTAGGTCCTAATGGTGCTGGAAAAACAACTACAATTTCTCTGCTGTCCACAATTCTTCCCCCTACAAGTGGAACCGCAAAGATTCTTGGATATGACCTCATGAAAGAAGCTACGCAAATTAAATCTTTAATCGGGGTTTGTCCTCAAGAATTAGTACTTTATGAGAGATTAACCGCAAAGGAGAACATTCACTTGATAGCCCAAATGCATAATCTATCTAAAAAAGATTATAAAGAAAGAACAGATGACCTCCTTGGTAAAATGAATTTACTTGACCGAGGTGATGATTTAGTGAAAACTTATTCTGGTGGGATGAAACGACGTGTTAATGTATTGATGGCTGTTATTCACGAACCTGAATTAATTATTTTTGATGAACCTTCTGCTGGTTTAGATCCTCAATCAAGGAGAGTTGTCTGGGATTTTATTAAAGAGTTCCAAGAAAAAGATAGTACGATTATTCTTACAACACATTCAATGGAGGAAGCTGATGATTTAAGTGATAGATTAGTAATTCTTGACAATGGGAAAGTAATTGCTGAAGGTACTCCAAAAGAGCTAAAAGGGAGATTAGGAAAAGGCGATGTTATTGAATTTAAAGTAAAGGATGAATATATCAATAAAAGAAATGAAATTGTTGATAGAATTAAAAAATTAGATTTTATACAATGGACCAATGTACTAGGTAAAACAAGGATTGTATTATCCGCACTTGATGGTTTAAGAAGAATCTCTGAAATAATGGATGCCATCCAAGTAAAAATGCATGATATCTCTATTCGCAATAACACGCTTGAAGATGTATTCTTAGATTTAACAGGAAGGAGGTTGAGAGATTAATGGAAACCAAAAAAAAGGTCAGAAGAAACATAAAAAGTAAGAAAAATGCCCCTCGGCTATGGAATCTTACTGTTAAAAACTTAAAAACTATGTTTAGAGATAAAGCACAATTAGCATGGATTTTTGGATATCCTCTCCTATTTATCGTAATATTTGCTATTGCATTTGGAGGCGCTACAGACTATCCAATGTATGATGTGGTGGTCTTTAATGAAGATGAAGGCGGATATTTTTCAGAACTTCTTGTTAATATTTTAGAGGACGATTTAGATGAAACTCTAAATGTAAATAAGGATTATGATAACTATAATGATGCCCTTGAAGATTTAAAGTACGAGAAATTTGATGCTATTATCATAATTGAAAAAAATTTCTCTCTGGCAATTTTAAACAATCAATCTGCAGAAGTTGAGATAACAGCCATAAATGACCAGGTAGTTGAAGGTGTGATTGCATCGATCTTAAATCAGATTATAAATGATATGACTCTTAAATATAATAATCTTACTTTAGCTGATGTTAATTCTAAAAAAGTTGTCGATTCCATAGAATTAGAAGCAATAGATTATTTGGCTCCAGGATTTATAATCGCTGGCACACTTGTAATCGTTAGCCAATTAGCTACCCATTTTGCTGAAGAAAAAGAGAAAAAAACTCTTGAACGCTTGGCAACAACCCCCGTAGCAAGAAGAGATATAATCCTTTCTGGAATGTTTTCCCAATTAGCTGTTGCTGCAGTTCAAACTATAATAATGCTATTAGTAGCAACACAAATCTTTGGCGCATATATTCATCCTGATTCGAATTTGCTGTTATTATTTCTTATTCCAATGTTATTTGCTTTTACTTGTTTAGGACTCGGTCTGATTCTCGCTTCATTTTTAAAATCTGCTTCAGGAGCTACAGGATTAATATGGTTAATTATACTCCCACTACAATTCTTAGGAGGTATTTTTAGCTATGGTGTAGATGTTCCACTTAGCGAGTTTATCCCAACAACATATGCTGTCCATGCAATGCGCTTAGTTATGACCTCTGGGATTACTGCTTGGGAGGCTATTGGAATGGATCTCATTGTATTGACATGTACTGGAATCGCTTTTACGATTGTAGGCATCCTACTATTCCAAAGAAAAACAGCTATAACTTAATCTTTCCTTTAAATGTCGATTATAATCTTAATTATTGTCGCTAATAAAAGATTCTCAAGATTCATATTACCTTTTCTGTTTCAATCTAAACAATGAACCTTATTTTTTCCAAAAATAATTCCAAAAAATATATTAGTGTTTTTCTTCATAAAAGATATTAGAGATAAATATGAAAAAATTAAGGTTAAAACTTGATTGGCTTAGAAAAGGATATCGAAGAACTAGCAGAACTTCTAGGGATTAACAAGGAAGAAGCTAAAAGAAAAGCCTTGGAAGAAGGATTGAAGGAATTAAAACTAAAAAAAGCAATAGAACTTTATGTATTGAATAAAATTAGCATGAAACAAGCCGCTCGAATTGCTGATATTTCTTTAGCAGATTGGTTTACGATTGCTAAAGAAAAAGGATTACTTATTCAAATCAGCCTAGATGAAATTAATGAGGAATTAAGGGCCCTTGAATGATTGTCGACTCTACTGTTTTAATATCTTTAGGTAATCTAGGAAAAATGGAATTGATTAATAATTGTATAATTCCAGTGAATGTATTGAAAGAAATTACGAATGAACCTGCTAAAAGCGCTCTAATAACCTTGAAATTCCAAAAGGCGGAAGAATGAATCTTTATTTAAATGCTGCGAATGTCTTTAAAACATCTATAGGAACGGGATTTTCATATTTCAATCCAATACTTTTACATAATTTATCAAAATCCGTGTCAGTCGTTAATATCGACAAAGCTTCTTCCTGTTTGGCTAAGGCTAAATAAAAGCAATCATAAATGTCGTGGTTTAATTCATCTGAATATTTAAATGCTTCAATTATTGATTCCCTTTCTAATCCCGTGTAATCTGGGCTTGAATAATTCCTTGCAAAATCATTAATTAGTTCTTTTGCCACATTTTTTTGTAATTTCCACTTGGAAGTAAGTATCCAATAAGCACGAAATGGAAGATATTCAGGAATTATCAATTTAAAGAAGCCATTTAATCCATCATCCATAATATTCTTTATATACTCATATCCTGGATGATTGTTAATGAAATATATCGAGAAAAAGTTTAAATCTATTACTTTTTTATCCAATTAATCATCACCAAAGGTATATTGCCCTGCCTTGAAAAATGTATTGTTTTTCCCCCACTCTACCGGTGCTTTTACAGTTTCTTGCTTAGGAATAAAACGTTTGAGAACAATTTTATCGTCTTCATCAATGATTTCGAACTCCAATCCAGAAATGAAATTGTGTTTATCCCTGATGTTTTTAGGGATAGTAATTCTTCCACGATCATCAAGAGATACCTTTTCCACCATCTTAATTAATCACCCATTTCTTTTTACCCATTTATTAATACCCACAATTGTATATAAATCTTACTTTACAAAAATAAAATAAAAGAATTTCCAAAGGCGATCCCTAAATTCTTTTCATCATTTATTAAGTAGTACGATCATCAATTTGATTTGCAAATTTCGAATAGAAGTTAGCTAATTCCTCATCATATTCTACTGACTCTAACTCCACCATTAATAATTCCACGACCTCTTTTGAAGTTAAAACAAGACCATCATTATCAGATATAACATGGAAATCCTCTGGTTCCTGTATTTCTTCAAACTTGATTTCATGTATCCTTTCCTCCGTCTTCAACTAGAACACTTCCTACTATTTTTTCATTCTTATTTAATTAATAATATTATTTTAGAAATGGTATCCAAATCCTTTAATGCTTGAGGCATCCAAGTTATGTAAACCATTTTTTAAACCTTTCGCGTGCTTCTTCATGAGAAATTCCCTTCCCTTCATCTAACTCCTGTAATCCGATCTCTATTTTTTGCTGGAAATAGATTGCTTCAAAGATGTCATTATAGTTTGCATTTTCGGGTAATCTCTTGATGAGATTAATTACTTTTTTCTTTACAGACTGCATTTCAATTATATTATATCAATTAGAGCTTATTATTTTTATCATCCCTTTTAAGTAATTTCCTCTTCGAGATTGATAAACTTTGTAATACCAGAAAAAAATTGGCGCCCCAATGGAGAAATCTTTATCTTTAATTCCTTTATATTATCAATTGTTTTTGTGTCTCTATTGCTTAGCGTAATTAAGCCAAAATAATCAAATAATGGTAATACTTTCTCAATAAAGACACCAATTATGAGTCTCCAACTGCCTGCAAAGGGATTAAAATTATCAATACCATAAAATTCTCCAAAAAGTATTCTGAATTCTTTGTAAGGAATATATTCATCAACTTTTATACTGGAAAGAAAAGGCGGATATAAATTTCTGTCACGATAGATCCATTCTGGTCGACCAGCATCACTATAAGAATTTAAACGGTACCAGCTAATTTTATTCCATAACCCTCTAAATAATATATAATATTGCTCTTGAATTGATAAATCTAAATATTTTGAATATAAGGGAGTAGTGATCAAATTCAGTTTTTTCGTATATTTAAAAAATCCCAATCTCTTTCCAACCAAAAAGAAGAAATGAATAAGAATTGTATCTTTTTGAAATATGTTTTTACTCAAGGTTTCAGGTTCTTTCATTATTGAATTTAGTTGTATAATATCATTTTTCTTTAAGCAAAATAAATTATGAGTTAACACAATTCCTCCTTCTTGGGCGGAAATGTAATTTCCAAATTGTATAAAATCTTTGACAATCGGAACTTCATCAAGAATATTTTCAGGTAAGGCTCGTATAAGCTCAAGTTCTAAATCTGTAAAATTCGTTAGATCTCTAAATAATTGTTCTTTTTGAATCTTATCTGCGTCATATAGCCAACTTTCAAAAATATCAACCCAATTATCTGCATCACGATCCAAATCTTCAAAACGCTCATATTTTTCAACATATTTTTTAGGATTATTACACTCTTCCATTAAATCATCAAATTGATCCTTAGATATTTTCTTTGAAAGCAGAAGGAAATTAAAGAATTTTTTAAACGCTCGGAAATATGGTATAATTGATGCCTTATTATGATACATTACTTTGCGCACACACCAACTACCTAAGAATTCATAAATGTCATCTCCATCAATCTCCAAAACACTTTGCCCTGTATAATTAATAAGATAATGTTGACTAAAGAAATTTATTAGTTCTAATTGTTTGTCGATATATCCCTTTTTATGACCTTTTTCTTCCAGATATGCTTTATATTCCTTTCTCAATTTTCTTAATTCTGTTTTGAGGCGTTTTTCTTCTTCTCCAAAATCACTTTCCTCATAATATATATCCATGATTAATCCTCTTCCTCCTCATATTATTTGACTAGAAAATACGGTAGTTTTTAATGAATCCTAATTTTTAGTTAATAAGTCCTAATTCCCATTATTAAGAATGAGTTTTTCTGTAAAATAGAGCAAAATTAAGTTTGGTGTAATATCTTCGTATTACCATACTTTTGTGGTATAGTTGTAGTTCTCCTGAATTCTTTTTTCATTTAATGTTGTTATATTTCTAATCAATATTCATATATATAATTTCTTCATCAACCATATTATAATATCTTAAAGATTTTCCTTTTTTTTTAATTTATTCTATAGATTTTTAGATATTGAAAATATACTTACAGTTTGGATATTTACTACACCCTAAAGAAAAATGCGTATTTTTATCATATATTTTAGTCTTTAGAATGTTCAAGTTTAAGTTTAGGCTCCAAAAATTCTTTTTTTATTAGTATCTGTTTTTTAAAATCACTCTTCTTCTTAAAATAAATATAGGCTCTAAATTGAAGTTCCTTTTCTAAATTGCGATATATTTTTTTATAAACGGGCATCTCCTTTTCTCCTTCTAATGTTTTCAACTCTTTTCTTATTAAAATCACGTCTTTCTTTGATTTCTTATAAGATCTTTTTGAATTTTTATACTCTTTATACTTTTCTGATATATCATCGCGGGTGCTCTCGGTTATTTCTTCTATCCCTAAATCACTTAAATACCCTTGAAATTGTGTAAATGACTCAAATCGTATCGTATTAATTCCAAGTTTTGCCGCTGGAACGAGATTTATGAGTTTATCGTCGATGAAAATTGCTTCTTTCGGTTTTGAATTCAATTTATTTAAAACATATTTGTAATTTTCTATATCTGGTTTTCGCAAGTTTATTTCATTTGATAGAAATACTTTGTCAAATAAATCAAAGAATCCATTAAGTTCATTACTTATTGCGTGAATTTCATACGTGTTTGACATTAAACTTACGTGATATCCTGCGCTATGTAGTCTTTTTACAATCTTTTCCATTTTTGGAGATATTTGTGTTAATTCTGAATACTTTTGGAACCAAAAATCTAAATATGGCTGGACATCTACTTCCTTTGGATTCTCCGTTTTGGTAGTATAAAACTTTTTAATTAAATCCTCTAAAAATTCTTTTGTCGTTAATCGCCCTGAACTTAATCGCCTTCTTGTTTTCATAACATGAGGATGGTGTTTT
Organism: Promethearchaeota archaeon; assembly: GCA_016839905.1. The sequence continues at coordinate 8,705 of JAEOTJ010000416.1, forward strand.
AAGATTGTAATACCTAAATCCTCGTTAATTAAAGTTAAAACTTTAGGAACCATTTGAGCCCCCTTTACCATGACACCACCAAAATCAAAGATCCAGTGTTTAAGGTGATACATATTTACTTTTTGGGGACGGTATACCTTGGCATCATAATATATCTTATCCTTCTTATACTTTTCTTCAAATCTCATTCAAATCTTTTTCTATACTTTGGTAACTTCCTTTTTTTTAAGAGATCATGAATCATATAATTCTTCATGGAATTCGTTATCATTTTCACCATTTACCTTATCTTCATCTTCTTTTTTATTCCAGTCATTGTCCTCTTCTTTTGTTTTCCTTTCTTCACGGTTCTTATTCCTCTCATTCCATTCGTCCGTTTTCATTTTTTTGTGATTCATCGACACGTTTTCATGGAAATTGTCTTCATCTTCTTTCTCCGCTTCCACGTCTTTTTCATCCCAATCATTAACTTCCGCTATTTCATCCATTTTTTCACGCTTTCTATTCCTCAAATTCCATTTAAACGTTTTCATTTTTTTAGCAATTTTAATTTTTTTCATTTTTTTATCTCCTACCATTTTTTCTACACATTAATCAAATCTCATTTACTCTTCTTAAATCTAATTATTATAACTTATAGATTTCTAAATGTTACTTCTTTTAACCAGAGATTGCCACGATTTTTTCGAGTAAATGAAGTAATATCTTCGGATTACCATACTTTTGTGGTATTCATGTTTCCCAGATATAACTTTAATGATTAATCTTTATCATTTTATGAGTTAATCTAATATATAAATATTTAGGTATAATTTTTCCTGAATCTAAATTTTCAAATGGAAATCCCCAAAAACCAACATTTTTTTCTATTTAAGGCTTTTTTAATTCATTAAATAACAATTACATCTTCGCCGATCAAATTGAAACCTTTAGACAGCTGGGATATCTTGTCCATGAGTACGGCTTCAATAAAAACCACTCCGCTATCAAAAAAGCGGCCGATTTTCTATTCTCCAAGCAAACTGACGATGGTGATTTTCGAGGGATCTACGCCACACAATACTCTCCTAATTATTCTGCGATGATTTTAGAACTTTTAATTCTTGTGGGATTTGAAAAAGACCCAAGAACTAAGAAATGTTTAGACTGGCCCCTTACCTTGAGAAAAAATGACGATGGTTGGACACTCGCACAGCGAACCATTAAAATGAGATGGCAAGATGCCTTTGCACGACCAGAACCGCTAGAACCCGATAGATCCAAACCGCACGCTCATTTAATTACAGGTGCCGTAATACGACCCTTCTCCTTACATTCAGAATATAAGGACCGCGAGGAAATACAATTGGCAGGTAGATTATTATTTGGGAGATTTTTTGAAAACGATAAACATGCTGATAAAAAAGATTAAGATCATACCAAATTCAGTGGTCTTAAATCTATCCATAAAGAAAAGAAAAGTATTACTTCTTTATTTAAAGGCTTATTTTTATTTTTTATATTTTCTTCTCGTAAGTAATATGCTAACAATACAGGTTACAGCTCCAATGACCAAGCCATAAATTAATCCCAAAATGAATGCACCAGGTCCTTCATTCTTAACTAAGATTAAAAACGCATTATAAACTAATAAGTCTTCACTTCCATCGTTAATCACAACTAAGATACAAGAACCAGGTTGAATCTCATTCGTTTCTTTTTTCGCTCCACTAATATTTAAATGTTGTTCTAAAATATTATATAACTCCACATCACTAATATCATCATTTTCTTTTAATTGATCAAGACCATTTGAAGTTAAAAGATATACATCTAAATTAGCATCAGATTTATTCACCTGTGCATAATATATTACCGTATCTCCCTCATTTAATACATTAACTGGAGATGAGTAAAAATAATCTCCTGGACTTAATGGTATACTCATATTAGAGGATCCTGTAGCTTGAACATCGCTTGTAAAAATGAACAATGCTGGACTTAAAAAACAAACTATCAATAATAAATGCTTTTTATATTTCATCTTTTTTTCGATCTCTATTTTTAAAAATTAATTTAGTAAATACAAATTTGTTTCATCATTTAAAAGAATTTTCTTAAATGTATGATTTCTATTCAAGATATACTTAAAATCACTCTTTTTCTATCTTTTCTATGGATAATTACTCTTGATCTTCATTAAATAATTAAAGCTCCCAATTAATCATATATTTTTAACTTGCTTTTCTCACCACTGAATTTGGTATGCGATCAAAAGATAAAAGCTACTGGACAAAAATAATTTCCCTTTCTGGTTTAACGATCTCATATCGGCATTAATCGCCATCGCTCGTCTTGGATTCACTAGAAAAGAGCCTAAAATTCAAGAAGCGCTAGATTGTTTTATAATGGAATAAAAAGACGATGGTGCCTGGAATGTCAAAGTACTTCGACCGGGAGGAGATAAAGATATTTAACTCTGGATGGTATTAAATATTTGTAGAATACTTAAAAACTTTCATGAGTAGTTAATAATATCATGTAAAAAATCTTTTAAAAAATCCTAACAATAAAATTGCTCATGCAAAATGAAAACGCAGGACGTTCAAGAACCATAAAATGCCCTCAATGTGAGCGAAAGTTTAAAAGTAAACGGGCCTTAAAGCAGCATCAACAAGCGCTACATGAGAAAGCATTCAAATGTAAGTTTTGTAATAAAACATTCAAAACAGGTGGTTCTTTGGCTCAGCACATTACTGATAAACACCGCAAGACCTTTGAATGTTTGCATTGTCCTAGAAAATTCTTCTCAAATGAAGAATTGATTCAGCATGCAAAAGAAATGCATCAACCCGAAAGGGTAAGAGTTAACCCGCCTGCTAAATCTGATATAATTATTAGAAATCCAAGCAAGGACGCAATAGATGAAGTATCAGGGTTTAAATGTCCACGTTGTGGGAGCGAAAAAGCGATCTATAATCAAGCCAGCGCGCCCTTATATTCAAAACGATCTCATCTTTTCATAGTATGTTCGATCTGTGGAAAAGGTTTCAGAGACACGGACTATTAAATAATCTTTTTCCCATTGAGTTTATTATCAAATCTCAAAAAAAATCAATAGATTAAAAATTTTTTTTAATTTTCACTTAATCCAGATGATTTTCCCTCAGTTTTATATGTGTAAAGAAGAACATTATTATTAGGAAATTAAATAAATATCCGTTTATTACCAAAAATGCTTAATTATTATAATATAGATAATTTACTCTTAAGTATCAGAGCGATAATTTCTTGGCACATGTAACTTATAAGGGGAAAAAAATTGATGTTAAAAATAATATCTTAGATTTATCTAATAGATGGATTGAAGATATAACCGACATTAAAGGATTAAATCAATTAACTGAATTACATGAATTAAATCTTAATAGTAATCACATTACTATGATCAAAGGGTTAGAAAACCTTAAAGAATTACAAAAATTGTCCCTTTATTGGAATGGTATTTCAGAGATTCGAGGTTTGGAGAATCTTATTAATTTAGAGATATTAAATATCAGTAATCCTAGGGCATATTTATCATATGATCGTTCAGGGGATGCTTATCTTCAATCTAGAAATTATATTTCACCAATTAGTGAAATTAAAGGATTGGAAAACTTAGTTAAATTAAAAGTATTAAACCTTAAGGGAAATGGAATTAGAATCATTAAAGGATTGGAAAACCTAACCAATCTTAAAAAACTTAATCTTAGTAAGAATGAAATTAGAACAATTCAAGGATTAGAAAACCTAACCAATCTTGAAAAACTAAATCTTAGTGAGAATAAAATTACTACAATAACTGGATTAAGTACTTTATCAAACTTAAGAGTGTTATATGTAGATCGGAAACATAGGGAAAAATACCTGCGCCCATTGACTCATAAATATTTTCCCATAAAGGGCTTAAAAAAACTTAAAAACCTAATGAAAATAGATATCAAATGTAATTGGGAATTTGAAATTAATGATTATATCAGAGTCAAATTACCAGGAGGTACAAGAGAACCAACAGTCTATATAGCTGGTAAGCGATATCGGGATTGTGTATATCTAGCATATAACACCCCTACAGAAAAATATGAGTATGTGGATGAGATTAATTCGATGGACGATATACAGATAAAGGAAGTCTTTGCAGGAAGAAACGATCCCGAAGAGAGATTTTGGGGAATTTGCTCAAATTTACAAGCGTGGGCAGAAGATAATTACAATACTAATCTTCTTTCTAGATTTCTAGCCTTTCCATTATTGAAAAAATTAACTGAAGCGGGGCATCCCATTGCTAAAAGCGTATTTAAAGACGAGATTGCTAAGAGATTTAAAAGTGGTCATGTTCATGTGGCTATATTTTTATTAGAAGAGGGATACATAGATTTTTTCAATGATGAAGAAAAAGAGATATTATTTAAAGAAATAGTAAAGACTTTAGAAAATAGGAGTCCCGGTAAGTGGAACAATCTTGGTAACAGATTTAAGGAAATAGGTCAATTAGATCGTGCTATTGACTCGTATAATAAAGCCCTAGAGTTCGATCCGGATTATAGATATGCTTGTTTCAATCTTGGTCTCATCTATACAGAAAAAGGTGAGATAGAAAAGGCAATTGAAGCGTATGAACGAGCGGTAGAAATCGACCCAAAATATCATTTAGTCTTTTATAATCTTGCTTTTATATATCGTGGTAGAGACGAACTAGATCGGGCTATTAATTCTTTTAAAAGAGTCTTAGAAATCAATCCAGAGCATTTTTATTCATGGTTCAACCTTGGTGAAGTGTACGATGAAATGGGTGAATTGGATCAGGCTATTGATTCGTATAAAAAGGCCTTAGAGATCAAACCTAATTATCATTTTGCTTTACACAATCTTGGTATTGCATATAAGAAGAAAGGGGAATTAGAAAAGGCAATTGAGGTAATTAAACATTCTTTAGAATTCTATCCAGAGGATCATCATGCGTGGAACAATCTAGGAATGGCCTACGAGAAACAAGGTTCTTTTGATAAAGCGATTGAATGTTATAAGAGAGCTTTAGAAATTAATAAAGAAGACGAAACAGCGTTGGAAAAACTCAAAAAATTAAAGCCATAGGGATATTATTTACACCAAAATGAATCCCCATCTTAAAAATTTATAAAGGTAATAACAACATCGTAGTATTATCTTCGTATTACCATAAGTTGGAGTATAAAAAGCATATATACAGATAAGAATCCCAAAAAATCAAAGCTGAGGGATTATATTAAAAATCGTTATAAATTTAAACCTATATTCTTATAATATTATAGATGACGACTATTAAAAAAGAAAAAAAAACAGAGGAAAAAAATCAAGCTAATATCCTCATTAATCCTGAAATTCTTGAGATGGTTTCATTTGATGTTAATTTCGAAATTCCGCCTAAAGATGAATATGAAATTGAAGTAGAAATTGTAAAAATAACAAAGAATGAATTAAATAAATTAGATTTCGAGAATCTATTTTGATATAGAGGGATTATACGTGTCTGATGACTCATCGTGGTATATCACCTTAGATCCAACTGAACCATTGTCTCAAGGTGAACTGATTAATAATTGCCCGGTTATAATACCGCCAAAAAAATTAGACCAAGAAAAATATATGTTAAATGTAAAGCAATATGATGTTATAATAGTCAGTCAATCCTGCGATATTGAGCAAGAAAAAATTGATTATATACTTCTCTGTCCTTTCTATACTCTAAATAAACTTGAAAAAATCTCCCCCCTTTTTAAAAAGAGATAAGACATATCAGGATTTAGGATTTGTATTCTCAACTATAGGTATTTTAAATTCAATATTAACTATCGACTATCGTTTTATCCATTTGATTATTATATTGTGAATGAATTGTTGATTTTGGAAACCATTCTTCCTTATTATTTCTAATTTTATTAAAAGTGCTCTATCTCTTTCATGAATGATTATTCCCTTTAATTTCTTTGTTATTTTAACCTTAGCAGATATATTAGCGGTGGGAATAGTTATCTTTTGTTCTGTAGATGGATTTCCTCATTCCTTAAATTTAAGATTTGAAGTTTTATTTCTTTCTTCAAGAATCCAATCATCAATAATAAATTCTTGTTCATGAATTTTATCAAAATTATATTTAGAATAAATGTACTGTTTTGGAATCCAATGATTTTTAGCTCCTCCAAAGTTTATTAATAGCGCTTTATTAGTTTCTGCTCTAATAGTTCCCTTTAGTTTGGTATGTTTTTTATTATATTGAAAATCTTTCACAGGGTGAATTGATTTAGAAAAATGGGTATCTCTTGGAGTTTTATGGGAATCTTTTTTAATATAATATATGAAAAATACAAATCCTATAAAAATTAATAAACCTATGAGAATTCCATAGGGTTCATATCCGTAATAATAATCATTATCATCATCATCCCCACTTTCACCAATATAATAAACATATAATGACCAACTTGAAGGTTCAAATTCATTATCATAATTCATTATGACTGCCAAACTTCTATCTAATAAATCCTTATTAATATTTAATAAATGCGTAGAATTATAACGCACATATGCCACCGCAACTATTCTATCATATATATCAGTTCTATATTTATCGTCAATATCTAAAAATACATTTTTATTATAGATTAACGATTGGACATGATCTTTTGCCTCTTGATATCCTGCTTCAGCTACCTCTGGTGTATCTATGTCTGCTGAACGGATTCTGCCTACTCCGTTTACATCAAAAGTGTCTCCATCAACGATATAAGTAGCCGTTCCTTGATCATCTATTTCCCAACTAGCTGAAGAGATTTCAATAAGAAAAGCACCCTTGCTTTGATAATTTGATGTATTTTCAATTAAACTATCTTGCACCGGATAGAAATACATGAATAAAATCAAGGATAAAAGTATTTTTAACTTTTTTGACATTTTAATCTCTAATTGAATTTAATTTAAGCATTGTTTAAATATTTATATCTTAAACCATTCATCATCATGAACTTGAGCTAAAAATTTTCGTCCAATCCAAAAGGTTTTTCCCTCAGTTTTATATGTGTAAAGAAGAATAGGATTATTAGGAAATTAAAAAAATGTCCGGTTATTGCCAGAAATGCTAAATAAACCCGGTCCAAGCGCGACTCCAGTAGAGAAATCGTTTTACAATCGAATTGAAAATGTCATATCTCAAAAAAACGAGATTATTTGTGGATAAAAATATATATAGACAATTTGGTATAATAATTACATAGGAAAAAAATTTGTTTAAAGAGATTTGAATCCAAATCATAATTAATATGGCGTTATGCTATGGATTTTATTCTAAGGTCAGAAATTGAATCAAAAGGGCAAAATTAATACCCATTTTGTGATGATAAATATGGAATTCGTTATATTCAACTACTAGGAACTTAAAATTTTTTTTTTTTTTGATAAAGAATATTTTTAGATGAGAATGATGATTTTAGCAGGGGATTATGTAAGGATATTAATAGGTTCCTATGAAGGAGAGCTTGGAGAGGTTAAAAGTTTTAATGGGATCAAATATATAATTAAACTCTTGAAAAAAGAAATTGAGGTTAAACTATCTGAGGATGAATTTAAATTAATTCCAAAAGAAGAAATAGAAGAAAAAGCAATAAAGGTAAGTTGTAGTGATGGTTCAGAAAAAATTATAAAAGATAAAGATCTCCGATATGGCTGTAATTGTTTAAAAAACAATAGGAGCTTTAAAGGTTTATACGCTTTAGGAAAATATTATGCTAAAAATGAGTATCCTGATGAATATTATAGTGATTACTTTACACAGCAGATTCTTAAGATAAAAAATTTTAACAGATCTGCGGCTCAAGATATTAGTAAAATTTATAAAGCTTTTATCAAAAAGTCTATTAAAATCAAGGAAATCGTTGCCAGTGTTGATTATATATGCTTTATGCCAAGCATTAATAATAGAAATCATATAGAACAATGGGGGCGTGAAATATGCGAATTTTTAAGTATCCAAGATATATCTTATATCATAAGAATTCCAAGGAATAAAAAAGGAAAGATGAAATATTATAAGTTAAAACTCGCAAGTGAAAGATTTAAAATTATTAATGGCGCGTTTCAAATCAAACCAAATAAATTAAACCTAAATGGAAAAGTTTGCCTAATATTAGATGATGTTTGTACAACAGGATTACAAATAAATGAACTTACAAATACTTTAGTAAATGAAGGTGCAAAAGAGATATACGCTTTAGTCATTGGACGAGCAAAATATTAAAAGAGTAAAACCTTACTTAAAATGAATAAAAATGAATTCTAGTTTAGAAAATTACTTATTCTTAAGTCAATGCATCCCATTACCTTTATCTGTACTCAAACGAATAGAGGATAATCCATCTCATCCTTTTCATAAAATTAATATATTAAAAAGTCAAGAGATAAAAAATGAATTGATAAATATTAGTAGAAGTAAAAGAATTAACATCAAAAATGTTGAAGAAAAAGCAGAAAACGCGTTTAAATTAATAAATAATTCTATATTAGATAAAATATCCAAGAAAATAGAAGATTGGAAAAAATTGGGAATAAATATAATCACTTATTTTGAAAAAAAGTTTCCTTCGCGTCTTAAAACAATTAAAAATGCCCCAAAATTACTTTTTGTAAAAGGTAATTATGAAATTGATTACAAAAGAGCAATTTCAATTATTGGAACTCGAAATCCCTCTGAATATGGAAAAAATATGGCATTTAAAATTGGTAAATGCTTTGCTGAAAAGGGATTTGTAATTATAAATGGTTTTGCTAAAGGGGTTGATATTGAAGCTATTAAAGGAGCATTGGAGGGTGGTGGAAAAATAGTAAGTGTTTTTGGATCTGGTTTGTTAAATCCATATCCCAAAGAGAATATTTCCATCTTTAATGAAATTCTAACCAATAATAAAGGATTCTTCATTTCTGAACAATTACCCGAAAAATCTGTAGTAAAATCAGCATTGGCAACTAGGAATAGAATCTCAAGCGCATTGAGTTTAGGAAATGTATTTATTGAGGCGAGTGAAACATCAGGGACTAAATGGCAGTTAAAATACAGCAAGGAACAGAGTAAATCAATAATTGTCTTAAAGCCTAAAGAAAAAATTAAACAATCAGAATTGCCAAGATATATCATTAACTCTGAAAAAACCGCTTATATTATCGAAACCGTTAAGGATATTGATCAAATTGTGGAATCTTTAATAAATTCTAAATCTTCTAAAGAAACTTCCTTAACTGATTTTATTTAAAATTAAATCCTATAAATCTTAGTTGATTATTTCTAATTTAACCTACTTTAATATATTTAGGAAATTAAATAAATATCCGTTTATTACCAAAAATGTTAAATAAACCCAGTCCGAGCGCAACTCCAGGAGAGAAATCGTTTTATAACTGGATAGAGTATTATATCATATAAGTTATGATCTTATTGATTAAAAAAATTTAGTTCTGATTTGAATTCAATAAAAAGATATAAAAGAATCCTTGCTAAATTTTTTCATATCTGGTTGTGACACTGAATTCAAACTTATTTTATCCTTAATCTCCTGATTAAAGAAAGAAAATAAGCGATTTAGGTTCTAACTTTAACTTTTTTTTTCTTGTAAATAACTCCTACTATCATTACCGTAATTGTCAGAGAGATAAAATAATAATTACCATAAGAAATCGTTCCATCACTATTCTCCTCATCGTTGGTTGTATCATCTGATGGTTGCTGCCCTTGAGTTCTCCATTCAGTACTACTGGCTTTCCAAGTATTTAATAGTACCTTTCCTAATAGTGGAGCTAAATCAAAATTAATATTTGGATATTGACCGAGTAAATATTCATAGTTATCTCCGATGATTAATTTCAGTAAAAAAGACGGAGTAAAACCAAAATACCAATCTATGAGGAAATTGATACCATAAGTGAAATTTAATATTTCTAAGGAGAGATTTTCTCCGTAACTTAATTCAGGTATTTTTAAATCTATATTAAAGTCTTTTATTTTTGTGTCCCAATTTATTGTTTGTATTGAATTTCCTAATTTAACTTTTGCTGATAAATAACCACTGATAATGGGGTTTATTTTCAAATAGATATCCTTAAAGAAGAGCTTTAGGATAGTAGCATGCTGAGGAAAAAAGAATTTCAGAATCTCAATTAGATGAACGGTAATATTGCAATTTAGTATCTGACCGATTAATTGAGGGGTAAAAAGAGTGTCTATGGTTACATAACCTCCTATATCCATTGAAAAAGTCCTATTAAAGCAAAAATCTAGAAAATTATTAAATAATTGGACTTGGGGATTAGAGAAATCAATCACTATTTGGTTTTCAATCACAGCTTCAAAGTATTTTTCAGTAAAGAACAAGCTATAATTCGCTGTAATATTAAAGAAATAATCTATCTTTAGAATGGCATTCGACTCGTCCAAAATTGTTCCCAAAATAGTAGTTAAATTTTGACCTGGAGTTAACACATCGGGAAGATCGATATCTGTTTTTAAAGGAATTATGTATGTAAAGTTTACACTTCTTTGAACCTTAATAAATCCTCCCTCTGCTTGAGTATTATCTTTATGTCTAATTGCTTTTTGCATTATGTATTCATAATTTGAGTGAATATAAGGTTCTGTAAACACTTGAATAAGATCGTAGGTAAATGGAGCATATTGAGGTATATCTTCACCATCGAAATTATTAAAACCTTGCGTAAGCGAATAGTTTAGTCGAGCATAAAAATCATAAATAGTATCATTTGTTAAAGGTATTTTTTTGGTTTTAATGGGAATTATATCCTTCGGACTGGATGAAAGCTGCCCTAATATCTCTGCCTCCTCTCCAATATAAATAAGTGATGTAATTCTTCCCATGGCTAATTGATGATAACTTGTATTTATTGTCAACAATAAAGAGGGCACTCCTCCAAAGCAACTAGAATAATCTTGCGTATAATCGAACAAATTCATTTTATAATAATTCACACTATAATTCTCTCCTAATAGAGGTTGTAGCTCCGGTGATATTTCAACAACCTTATTAATATTTTCATAACCAGCATTTATTTCATATATCGAATATTTCTGATCGGTTCTCCAGCCTGTCGGTGTGTTAGCATATGTATCTTGGTTATCGAATACAAAACGATACGGTTTTGGATCTCCTGTATAACTATAATTAATATATATTTGTACTACTTCATAATCATCATAATGAATCCACTCATCTGACCAAATCCAATTATCGCGCCAAACTGAACTCCAATAAAATATATACTGGATACAAAATGCATTCCTGTTTATCGCAGAATCAAATCCGTGAATAACTCGTGCAGATACTTGATTTGGTTCTCTGGTACGGTCGGTATCATCATTATCGAATAAGAATGGATGATAAAGTTCTGTAAGATTATTGGCAGTAAAAGTAGTATTTGTATCGATAATCGAGATTTTTAAAGCTATATCCACATCAGTACAGGATATTTCCCGATATCCTTCAAGAACCTCTGGATTAATAGATTTCCAATAAAAACCTCCAAGGGAGTTATCGGCAGAGGCTACATCATATTCAAATACTTCTAAAAGTAATGTGCTTAAGACCGTCCAGCCCTCAAATAAAGTAATTGGTGTTGAAAAATTACTCCAATGAGGGGGATTATCACTTATCGCATAAGTAGGTGTTTCATTGTAAAGATCATGGTCTATAGTTAAATTATCTATCCATTGATAATTATCCCAATTACCATTTAGATCGTATTCAGGCATACCTATCCAATAATTTGGAATCCATCGAGCATAAATATCACCAGCAACTGGGATTATACTCTTATCATCATACACTAAAAGCGCAGTCAAGTTAATTTGCATATAAGTCCAATGGATACCTTCCATTAGAGGTTGCGGTATAATATCATTTCCTACATACACTGTGTGATTTGGGTCTGCAAAAGAAGTTACATTATCTAAAATATTCTTTACATTTGGAGGGTCAGGCTCTTCGTTTAACGCCTCTTCTTGCCCCCACTCATATCGATATGTTAAACTATTCGTATCCTGATATTGTTTAGCCATCTTTGGAATTGTAATTGAATTATCAGCTGATGAGTTGTTAGATATTATATCTGGATTAGAAATATTAATAATTGGTAAAATCATGGTTGATGTTAAGAAGATTACAAGCAGCATACTCGAAATTTTAATTTTTGACATATTTTAAAACTCCCTCGTTTTATTTTGTTTCCTTTTAGTTTTTAGAACAATTTAATTAATCTATTTAAAAAAAAATGACTTTTTTACCTATTTGTCGATAACAATAAATTATTTGATTTTAATAGTATTTAACTTTTTCCATGAAAATTGACATTTTTCAATGTGTTAAAATTAATATTAATAAAAATTTTTGCTCAACTCAAGTGGTTTTTCCCTAATTTTTATATGTGTAAAGAAGAACATTATTATTAGGAAATTGAATAAATATCCGTTTATTCCCTAAAATGCTAAATAAACCCGGTCCAAGCGCGACTCCAGGAGAGAAATCGTTTTACAATCGAATTGAAAATGTCATTATGTAAAAAGATGAAATAGTAATAAAAAAGTTATTAAATATGAGTAAATATTATTATCCATAATTGTCAAATAATACTTAAATGAGACAAAATGAAAATACTTCATACATCAGATATTCATCTAAGAGAGTATCAAGATGAAAGATGGGATGCTCTAAATGAGCTTTTAAGAATCGGGAAGCAAGAAAATATAGAATTATTTGCCATTAGTGGTGATCTATTTGATAAGGATGTGCATGGAGATGAATTAAAGCCGAAATTAAGGCCAATTTTCTCTAATAATGGTTTTAAAATTTTTTTAATCCCAGGAAATCATGATAAGGAGTCATTTAAAAGCGGTGTCTATTTTGGTGAAGATATTGTATTATTTAATGATTTACACACTCCTTATACTCACAAAGATGTTAATATTTGGGGCTTTCCTTTTGAATATCTAGAAGGAGGAGCAATTATTAATAAACTTCATAAAATTAAGGAAGATTTAGATGAGAATAGAATTAATATTCTATTATTCCATGGGGAATTAATTGATGCATTCTTTTCAAGAAATGATATGGGAGAAGAGGGCCATAAAAGATATATGCCCGTAAAACTTTCATATTTTAAAGACTTAAATTTTGATTATATTCTTGCAGGGCATATTCACTCTAAATTTGAAGTCTGGCAAATAGGGGATGGGAAATACTTCATTTATCCTAGCTCTCCAATTTCAATTACAAGTAAAGAAATTGGAAAAAGAAAAGTTAATCTCTTTGAAATAGGAGGCCCCCCAAAGGAATATGTTTTAGACACGCCTCATTATGAAAAAATAGAAATTGAATTTGATCCATTAAGAGATGAGAAACCACTTGAAATTATAAAAGCTAGGTTTGAAAATTTACATCCTAATGCAAAAATCATTTTAAAACTTAAAGGTTATTTAGATAGTAAGAAACTAGGAATATCCGAAACACAATTTGATTCAGTAGTTAAAGAATATGCTTCAGATAAAGTTGTTCAGATTATTAATGAAGTTCAAGATATCAGTAAAATAATTGAAGATGATTTATTTAAAAAATTTACAAAGAAACTAAAGGAAAAGGAGTTTAGCGTAGAAGAGAAAAAATTAATGCAGGAATATACAATTAAATCAATGATGGGGGTTCGATAATGAAAATTAAAGAATTTAACATAGTTGAATATGGGCCATTACCAGATAGAGAAAAGTTTAGTCTATCTGATTTTAATTTGTTTTATGGGAAGAATGAGAGTGGAAAAACTTTGATCATTGATGCGCTCATAAAATTTCTATTAGGAGATCTTTCCAATCAATATGGGCAAATTATACGGGTAAATGAAAAACCAGAAGGATATATAATACTTTTATCGGATGATGATAAAAACTTTAAGCTTAAAGGAAAGAAAACTATGAATGAATTATTCAAAATTCCTAATAGCGAATTTGGAAACCTCTTTTTTATTAGGGATAGTTATCTATCTTTTTATAAAGATGAGGAATTTTATGGAAATATCACCGACAGGTTATTGGGGTTAAGATTGAAAGATATTGAAAAAATAAAAAAAAATCTAATAGATATAGGAAAACTTACAAAAGCAGGAACTAATTTTCGAAATCTCAAGGATGAGAAATTTTTAGACAAAATCAACAATGCTAAAGAGAATAAACACCAAATAATACAAACTATTCAACAAGTTCAGGAGGATAATTATGATATACTTGAAGAAAAAAAAATGAGTCTTGAAGAGAAGATTAAACAAGTTGAACAAAAAATTCAAAACTATGAAGATGCTAGAAATCGAGAAAAATATCAAAAAGGAACAAAAGCTATAACCTTCCTGAAGCAATTCGTAGAAGATCTTTCAAATTTGGCTGTCCTTAACGACTCTGATAGATTAAAATGGAGAGATTATGAATCTGACCTTGCAAATAAAAATACAAAAAATAATGAAAAATCCGAAAAATTAATTGAAAAGAAAGAAGATCTTAATGAGATTAAAAATGACATAGAAATTAAAGAAGAACAGTTTAGACATCCTTTTAAAGTACATGAAGTAATAAAAAATAAAATAGAGCCACAGATTCGACAATATGAAATTAAAAAAGGTGAAATTGGTCAGGTTAAGGAAAAAGATAAATTCTTTTCCACTTTAATGATTCTTTCCGTTATTTTATTTGGAATATTTTTTGCAGTCGGATTGGCTGGCTCAATACTTTATGGTTTCTTTCTTGGAATTCTATTTGGAATAATCGCTTTTATTTTAATCTTATATAAGTATAATTATATTAAAGATAAGGCATGGTTAACCGGTTTTGTTGATCGATTAAATGTAATATTATCAGAATATAACCTTGAGGGAGACACTTTTAAGATTGTAATCCAGAAAATTGCCCAAAATGAAAGCGTATTCGAGAATTTAGAACGTAATTTAAGAATCTTAAACGATACAAGAGCCCAGCTTGAAGAAAAGATAAATAGCCTAGAAACGACTAAGATCCCTAATTTGACACGTGAAATCAGTAGTCTTGAACTAAACCTGAATAATTTGAAAAATAATTCTGGAATAAACACATATCAAGAGTATGAAGAAAAACTACAGTTAAAACAAGAATTTGAGAATAAAGTAAAAAACCAAAAAGTCGTGTTAGAAAGTCTTTTTGGACTTAAAGGTTCTACCGAAGATGATTTAATTTCTCATTGGAATTCAGAAATTACTAAAATCTCTAAATATAAAGATAAATGTAAAGATTTAGAATATAGTGATGAACTTGTAATTAGTCTTAAAGCCGAAAAAGAGAAATTAGAAGGAAGGTTGGCAGAGTTAAAACATAAAATTTCACAATTTCAAAATGAATTAAAAGAAATTGAGCTAAATGCAAATGAGATTTTGAACCTTGAAAATGATTTTATTCATTGTGATACTTCTAATGATTTGAAAATTCTAAAGGAAAAGCTTGAGGAATTCATATCAAAGAATTATCAAAAGAAGGATGATATTTTAAGGATTATAGAAATATTTGACGAAATTGAATTAGAAGAAAAAGAAAAAATTTCAAAACTTTTAACTAAAAAGAGTTCAGTCTCAGACTTTTTCAAAGAAATTACAAATGGAGATTATGAAAATATAATTTTTGAGATGGAAACTGGAGATATTAAAGTCGAGAACAGAAAAAATGAAAAAATTGATGTTTTTGGATTATCTGGTGGGACTTATGATCAGCTATTTTTTGCTATTCGCCTCGGTTTAGGAGAAAAATTATTAGAGGGAAAATCAGGTTTTTTTATCCTTGATGATCCTTTTATCAAATCAGATATTGATAGGTTAACACGACAGATTGAATTATTAAAAAAAATCTCGAAACTTGGATGGCAAATCTTGTATTTTACGAGTAAAAATGAGATTAAAGAATTATTTAAGGATGATATTGAAAGTCAAAAAATATCATACTTCGAATTGGAAACTCTTCTCCAATAAACGTTTCTAGAATGTTTATAATTATATAAATTAAAAAAAAAAAAGATTAGAGATGAATTAATAACAAAAAAATCCCAACTTCATATTTATTTGATATTTTGGATATCACAATAATTTTTATATTTGTACAGAAGAACATTAATATTAGGACATGAATAAATATTAGCCAAAGATGGTAATCTCATCAATAAAAAAGATAATATTATTAAGAAAAAATAAAAAAAAGGAATAACAAGACAAAATAAGAGGTAATTATATGGAAATTGACATTAAACGATTATTTGAAGATTTTAGGAATTTAAAAGATGTGTGGGAAGGAAAAACTGCTGATGAGATAGTTAAAGAGAGACTTGAGGTTTATGATTCTTTAAGAGATATATTTATTAAAATAGATTCGTTAACCAAAGCAGGTTTTGAAAGGTTTATATATAATAATAAATCATGGAATAAACTTGAAAGACAAAAGAATGAGTATTTAACAGATATGAAAAAATTAAAAAAATCCTTAAAATATTTGCTCAACGAATCAATTAATATTCAAGATAGATTTGATAATATGGTTGATTTACCTGGTAATTATCATATCAAAGGAATGAATATTGGGTTAGCCACCGCTATTCTTCATGTATATAATCCCGAAATGTATGGAGTATGGAACAAACGATCTAAAGATGCCCTAAGTTTATTAGGCAAACTTCCTGAAAATATTGGAAGTCTGGGTTCTGATTATGATGTGTTTAATAAAAACCTTCACGACTTAAAAGATTTACTTAAGACAGATTTAACAACATTAGATTGCTTTCTTGGTAAAATAGCGGTTAAATCGAAAGAATATATTGAAAATTTTATAATTTATGAAACTGTAGAAGAGTCAGAGAATCATTTTGAGAAAAAAATAAAAGCTCTTGAACTATTAGATAATAAAAAGTTATTAGAGAAATTACGAGAAAAAAAACCATTAAGACTCAACTTCGAAAGTTGGAAAAAAAAATGTTAGAAATTATTAAACTTTTTCTATAAGCATATTCGCTTCTTATAGGTACAATCTATTATCTTTCTAATTAACTACTAATTCTATTTGTATTCATTGTTCTGAATTTCGTCGGTAATGCACCTCTAAATACGCTACATTAGTTGTAGGGAAAGCGTCATCCTCTTTAAGATATGGCAAAGATGGCTAAGCTTACTTAAAGTTTAAATATAACTTTGCCCTACATATAATTATGAATTATTCTTTACATATTTCAAAAACAAAATACGGGAATTATTACTCTTATAGGCATAACTATCGGGAAAATGGGAAAGTAAAGACCAAGGATATATATTTAGGTCCAGAAGAACGCGCCGTGAAAATAATCTCGGATTTTAACTCGAAAAAACCACTAAATGAACACCATTTATCTTTTTCTGGCGAAACTCTTCTCTCAAAAATGCTTGAGATGGTTGATTTCAAGAATATAGTAAATAAAATCGTTCAAAATGACACCAAATTTGATGTTGGGCGTTTTATTGAAATGCTTGTTATCGAACATTCCCTTTATGAACATAGTAAATGGAGATTAGCTAATATTTCACATGCAAAATCAATTTTTTCACTCGATTCAACAATTACATTCGATAAATTTTATGAAAACAACATTTACCATTACATGGATTATATTCATCCCAAACTCGACCTAATACAGAAGGAAATCATAAAAAAACTCTTTCACATGAAAGAGATGGAATTTGACGAGTTGATCATTGATGCGACATCCATGCATTGTTTTGGTGGTGATGACGTCGAAGAGCCGAAAAATCAGATTGAGAAATATAAACAAGTAAATCGAACCCACGGCTATAGCCGGTCTAAGCGTCCCGATCTGCCGCAAATAAACTTAATATTAGGCGTTACTAATCATTACATCCCATTATTATACGATGCGTTTTCCGGAAATGCTCCCGATACCGCAATGTTTAAGATGCTTCTCGAAAAGTGTCAGCGTGAATATCCAATCCTTCTAAAAAAGATAAAAGGAAAATATTTGGTGTTTGATAAGGGAAATAATAGCGAAGACAATTTCAAGGAGATTGATGCTTTATGCAAGGAGTGGAGTTTTCATTTTGTCACTAGCGTTCGTCCAAGCTTGGTTAGTGTAAAAGAACAATTGTTGCCGTTAAATATCGAAGAGCTACCCGTGATATACGAGCAGCAACATACAAGATTGAGGGGCAAGAGATCTACGGTTTTCTTGTATGAAGGGGATAAAACAGAAAGAAATATCTTGTTATACGTGAACGAAGAGATAGCAAGAAAAAGGCAGGACGAGTTTTTAGAGTTATTAAACGAGATCCAAGAAAAGGTAAGCAAGATTAACCAAAAAAAGGTTAAGATCGAGGATAAAAAGGAATTAGTCGAAAATTTTCTAAGAAAGAAAAGAGTACTCTCCTTATTCAAGCGTGAGCAGGATAATGCGACGATCAAGTGCGTTCCAATCCAAACAAAAGTGGATGAAAAGTTTAATTTAGCCGGTAAATTTGCCCTCGTTACCAACGATTCTACTCTCGATGCGGATTCTATCATCCGCATGTATAAGACATCGGGAGTTGTAGAGCACGAATTTCACATTTTAAAGAGCGTTCTCTCTCTCTACCCCCTTAGACATCGTAAGAAAGAAAGGATTAAAGTACATTGTGCCCTCGTGATATGGGGGGCAATGGCATTTGCCTTATTGAGAACCAAGCTCTGGGCTCATGAACAGGAATTTACTTTTGAGGAATTGAAAGAGAGAATTAAGCGAGGATACATTTCAATCGGAGATTATATTTATCCCGGGTATAAATCTTTCAGAATACAGAGGACATTAAATATTGATCCTACATTACAGAGCATTTTCAAGCTATTTAAATTAGATTTTGATTATTTTGACATAAAACTTCTCCCTACAATTAAGAAAGAAAATAAGGAAGGACATTAGAAGAGAGGTGCATTCAATAAAGAAGAATAAAGACTTAAGAAAATCAACTGAATTAAAGCAAGAATCCTAGTTAAATGGAGTATTTTTTAAACAAAGATTTAAAATAAATGCATTATGATATTACCTAACTTTCGAAGTTGAGTTA